>JAKACM010000109.1 GCA_021821465.1 Bacillota bacterium | reverse complement strand
CATCCCGGTCGACGATGAGACCTTGGCGCATTTGGACTTAGCACCGGAATCATTCCATGGTGAATGGAATTACATCATTAAACCTCAGTCCCTAAATAACGAAGTTATTTCGTCGTGAGTCCTAAGCTCCCTTGTTCACATTTAGAATAGAAAAATTTACGATTGAGGGGGAGGACCATATGGCCCCCTTTGCCACGTCTTCTTGAAGCATGTCTCAGCCACAAAAGGGGCATTTGTCCGGTTCGTCGAGAGCACCAGGATGGCTCCTTAGAAAAGTTCGGATGTATAAGTTAGATTGAGAGCGACAAATTCACGAACCAGGGCTGAACAACGGTGTCCTTAGGCATTATGCCGACACGGTTCCTTGCACAATTCCGGACATACGCGATAACAGGTTTTGAAACTGTACAACTCAGCGAAAAGCCTCCTTAACACTATCGAATATTAACCGATGCCAATTGTCAGCTACCAATGTTGGCAACGAATCAAGATGGAAAAAGCGCAACTCTGACACTTCGGAATCAATGGGCTTCAATGCACTTCCCAAAACGCCTGACAATAAACGAACCTTGGGCTGGACGTTCTCCCCCACCGGCAAGGACGCGAATCCTGAATCTCCCGAAACGGGTCACAGGCACTAGCCGACAAGATCCCATTCCTTCTCCCGACGCTAACTCCGACACTGGTCGTAGACTCTGGCGGCGGCTTCCATGCTTGGTGCTCACTAGACCACGGGCTAGCACGCCCCCATTTTTCCCCCTCTTTGTCCCATCTGCCGTATGCTATTTCCACGAGCTCTCCCGAATTCGTAGTCGCGGTGGGACAATCTCCTTTCTCCAAATTTCGACTGTTGGATTATGCCGAACGATTTCGGATGAGAAAAGAGAACCAGGTCGCGACATGAGGGAATACGGCACCATATAATCGATATATAACAAGGAGTCACGATATGAGCAGATATTGGATGCGATACAAATTCTGGCGCTTTTGGCTTTGGGTGGGATGGGTGGTGTTGGGTTCGTTCGGAGTGATTGGCGCAATCATTCTTTACATTTTGATTCGAATGCAAGGATTGCGCTGGCACGCTCACCAGCTTGATCTCATCAGTGGAAGTTGTCGTTGTCAAGTAAACCTCTATGCTCAGTTGCGACATGGACGCCTCGAACGATACGAGCATTATTTTGTCGAGGAGGAACGCTCGCTGAAACGCGAACGGCGGCGGGCCACATATCGGGTGGGAATTGGGACCCGGCGCCGCATGATTTGGGCCTATTTTACAAAGGTCTTGCCTAACGGACTGATGCAACCGGAAAATCCGGCGGCATTTAAAATTGCCGAGTTATCACCAAATTGCGAATAACAATAATTTACGAAGAGAGAGGGGGTGGGGGTCATACATCTGAGTGTGGATCAATGGATCTGGCTCATCGCATGGGGTGTGCCGGGCATTCCGTGGGTGCTGTTCAAGATTCGCAATCACCAATTGCATCGGATGTATTTGGAAGCCTGTCATCGTCGAGCGGTACGGGATACCCAAGCCATGCTGGCCAGGAAATTGCCCTGGGAATAATTTGGGTGTTAGGCAGCGTCAGCATTCTAAGTGGTTTAACCTCACCATACATGCTGGATTTGATTCTGAAAACATATGGTGGAGACAAACAGTGGGGGGAGAAATTAACATGCCCACATTTACCGGATGGATCACGATTATTGTCATCTTGGGCATGATGGGTCTAATTATTGCCGCGTTTACGGAACTCGGTGTCATGTGGGATTGGCGTACGCGGATTCATGAGATGGACCCCACGTATCGGATTCGCCCTTGGATTCCGAGGTGGTTATGGTGGGTCCTGATTCTCGGATTTTTGGCAGCCAATTTACTATACACGGGGATTACGGGACACCGAGGTTAATCCTGGCAGTAGTCGTCACCTAGCCGCTCCCCCTTCTCCGTTTTCTGGCAGACCTCATCGATTGGCGCCAAGCGGATGCGTTTTTTTGATTCCGCTGTGCATCTCGGGTATGGTCTGGCTTGGGATCGGTTTGCCCGCCCGGGGACGGGGTTGGCACTCCTTAGCGTGGCCGCTTGTGAACGTAAAAAACTCTGGCCCACGACCCTTGAACCATCGTAATTACCAGAAACTAGGGATCAGCTAGCCTTATAGACTCAATGTCCCCGACGTTTAATATATTCCGGAAGAGATTCTTGACAAATGACCATCAGTCAACTAAATTATATTCAATTGACCGGCGGTCATTTAAACTGCTTTAAAAGACTCAGAAAGGCGTGAAGAGATGAGAGTGAAACAGCGTGCTAGACAAGAAGAAGACAAGGAGTTCAAGCGTCAAAGCATATTGGATGCGGCTGAGACGCTTCTTAATCTTGGGAAGTACACTCTTCCGTCGGCATCTGAGATTGCCACTGAAGCGGGAATGGCGAAAGGCACCCTTTATCTCTATTTCAGGACTAAAGAGGAAATTTATCTGGCCTTATTAGCAGAAGGTTTTGCCAACTGGCTCGAAACCATAAAAGATGAACTGAAGACGGCCGACCCTACCATTAAAGCGACTTTGGGGAGCTATAGCTTGTTTTGTGCTAAAAATCCCAAGATCATTTTTCTTGCCAGTTTAAGTCCTGCTATCCTCGAATTAAACATCAGTGAAGACATGGCCTACCGCTTCAAAAAAAAGCTGGCAGATGAAATTCGGGAAATAGGTGAGTTGATGACTAAAGCCTTTCCCCAGCTATCTTTAGAGCATGCCAGAAAATTATTTATCAATAGTTATGCCCTCACCATCGGTCTATGGCAGCACACACACCCAGCTCCCGTCATCGAAAAAGTTTTCCAAAGGAAGGAAATTTCAATTTTATTGATGAATTTTCAGGAAGATCTGTATTCAGTACTTGATGTGCTTTGGCGAGGAAATTTAGAAAATCGGAGGAAGATTCCATGAAAAAGGTATTGGTAACAGGAGCGAACGGTCATCTGGGTTATAACTTGACACGTCTTCTTGTCGATGACGGCTATCAAGTTAGGGTTTCCGTACGGGATAAAAACAACTCAGAGAAAACCAGGCATCTTCAAAACCTTGGCGTTGAAATCGTTGAGGCGGACATTATGAACCCCCAATCACTAAAAAAGGCTATGTGTGAAATGGACGGCGTTTTTCAGGTTGCGGCCGTATATAATCTTACTGCGAAGAATCCGGAAAGGAACGTCAAATACCCCATCATCACGGGAGGGTTAAACGTAATCGAGGCGGCTAAAGAGGAGGGCGTAAGAAAAGTTGTCTTTACTTCCAGCATAGTGGCGCTGGGTACGGTCGCTCCGGGAGATCTACCCCTTACGGAAGAAAGATGGAATGATCAGGCAATTGAACCCTATGCTCAAGCGAAGACGGAAGTGGAAAAACGTGCGTGGGAATTTGCCACGAAAAATCAACTGAATATGGTCGCCATTTTACCCAGTGCGATGACGGGGCCGGGTTTTTATCGTCACACTCCCTCCACAATAGGATTTGAACAACTGTTAAGAGGCCAAGTCCCGTTTATATTACCTCTGACACTTGAATTCGTCGATGTGCGGGATGTCGCCAGGGCGCACATTTTGGCCTACGAAAATGATCGCGCGTCTGGTCGGTACATCGCTTCCTGTTCTTCTCTATCGATGGCAGATCTTTACAAGATGATTCAGGAAATCGACCCAGAGATAAAAATACCGTCGAGGACCCTGCCCCGAGGGTTGCTTAAGATAGTACCGTTATTGGACTGGTTGGGAAATAAGCTCATAAAAACGCCTCGGTTCGCAACCCGTGAATTTATCAAGGAGTATGGTTACAGGGAACAAAGTGTCTCAAACCGTAGAGCCAAAACCGAACTGGGATGGAAACCGATCCCACTGCAAGAGAGCATTCGTGACACTGTGGCTTGGGTCAAAGAGACATTCATAGGGACCGCTATTTAAGTGCTTATCCGCGACTCGCAGGACTTAGCGGCACTATGGAACGAAAATTAAGGAGGATGAGAACAGACTCTTCGCTACCTAATATAGTCGCAAACTCCAGCACAGGAGGAACGTCGTGGCTACTGTGCTGTAATGGGAGGGATTACCTGTTAATAAGAATCATGATCGACCAGGAGTGATAGCGCCACCACCCTTGATCTATTTGGGAGGTATTGCAATCGGGTGGACGATTCAACTTCTGTATCCGATTCATTTGTTTTCAAAAGGGTACATTGTGCTGTTTGGAATTTTATTGATTTTAGTTGGTTGTATTGTTATTTATTTTGGAATTCGAACGATGCGACTTGCGGGCACAAATGTAAATCCTGAACGCCCAGCCACGACAATTGTCCAGTCGGGACCCTTTCGCTTTAGCCGAAATCCACTGTATCTCTCCCTATCTATCATTCAATTGGGAATCGCTATAGCTATAAACTCCGTCTGGATCCTACTTACATTATTTGTTTGTTTGGTTGTAGTTACAATGGGGGTAATTCGGCGTGAGGAGCGGTATTTGGAACGCAAATTTGCCAAATAATACCTTCTGTACAAACGCAAGGTCAGGCGATGGCTATAAAACATACCATGCACTTTGACAGACAAGTAGAGCGGTTTCAGCAACTGGCGCAGTTCTGGGCCACAGTTTAGAGCGGTTCGTAGATATCGAGGCCGCCGAGGTCATTGCGCGACTGGGCTCGTCAGTCCAGAACAGGAATCTATCGCCCAAGTCAAGCTCCGTTAGACTTCGAGAACGCTCTCGGGAACATGTTCATCCCATCTTAGCCATCTCTATCGACAAAGATAGCTTATAGCCCCCTGTAGAGGCTAGCGATCACCTGTGCCACCAAGGTGCCCGCCGCGACCATCGCGTGATGGCATAATACAGGCGATGCCCTCAATCACTTCAACTGGATACGACATTGTCGGCCTTTCGTCGAACAGGTCGTAGGATAGCTTGACCATCAAATTACCGACACCCATCCACGGCCATAGACAAGCGTAGCATCAGGGCCCCAACCTCTTTGCCACGTTCTGTGATAGTGGCCGCTTTCTACGAAAAATGTAACGATATATGCGGTCATAAAGAATTACAGATCTAGTCGTCACATAGTGACCATGACACTTTAATCCAGTCGCTCGACATTTATAAATCTTTATGACCGCATATAAAGAAAGGTTCCTAAAATGTTCAGTGGAAAATGAATGAGGCAGTTTTTAATGTACTCTCATCGTTGTCCCTCCGTGCATTCAACTTAATCTTTAAGCATCTTAACACCTTTTATGTCATGCGCCTTTTAGCTGAGTCCGTATAATTGGTGTAAATTCAGTGGACATGCTGGGTGACATAATAATAAAGAAGTGCCACCCCGTCCCTCTTTGGCAGAATCAGTGTGATGAGCACAAATCTACTGGAAGGAATGCGAGAATGACACCGTACAACATTACCGTAAATGACGAAGGTTTGAAAGATCTGTTTTCGGGAGATGCGGGGACCTCGAAGTTGTTGGAGCCGGTGCTTAAGCAGGTTCTTCAGGCACAAACAGCGGAGCAGGTGCGCCCATGCCGTATGAGCGTTCTGAGGAGCGACAGGGTTATCGGAACGGAACACGTCCACATGCCATGACAACACGGGTTGGTGCGCTGACCCTCAGGGTAACCACCCTTGCGCCACGGGAACTTTTCAACAGAACTGTTCACCCGTTATCAACGCCGTGAACAGGATTTGGTTCTGGCGTTGGTGGAGATGGTGATTCAGGGCGTCTCTACGCGTAAAATCAGCGCCATCACGGAAGAATTGTAAAGTGGGACGGAGTTCACCCACAGTCCACGGTGTCAGATCTGTGTAATCGCCTAGACCCTATCGTCCAGAGATGGAACAATCGAAACCTTCGAGAGCATCGCTATCCTTTCGTGCTGGTCGATGCGATCGGACGGAAGATTCGGGAAAAGGGACGTGTTGGCTCCCGTGCAGCCACGATTGCCACGGGCGTCAACGAAGAAGGATAGCGTGAAATCCTGGGCATCATTCGGGGCGACAGTGAATCGGAAGCCAGTTGGTCGGTGTTTTTCTCCTGGCTCAAAGGACGGGACCTGCGCGGTACGAACATTGTGGTTTCAGACAGCCATGATGGACTAGTCAAGGCGCTCAAGGCGCAGGTCCAGGGATGCGCGGGGCAACGGTGCCGTGCCAGACTCACTTTATGCGCAACTTCCTCCCAAAGCGATTCATGACGCACTGTATGGACGTGTACGGGATTTAGAGGGACGCACCCGACCTGAAGACGGCACGGCTGCTGGTACGATCAGATTATCACGGCTTTAGAGCGAGGACAAAGCGCCAAAGGCGATCTCCTTGCGGGAAAATGGATTGGACGACGTCACAGCCAGGTTGTCGCTTCCCGAGAAGTTTCGCAAGCGTCTACGCACGACCAATGGTATAGAGCGGCTCAATGAAGAGATACGGCGTTGCGAGCGCGTAATCCGCATCTTCCCGAACCGAGAATCAGTGATTCGCCTGATGCACGCCTTGCTTACGGAGATGGACGAGAAGTGGTAGACCGACCACAAGTATCTCGACATGTCGGAGTACCTGGCATGGAAGAAAGAGCAGGATGAGAAGGCGACTACAACGGCAAAAATTCATCACATAGGTTGACATAACTCACAATCACAGAGGGACGAATTTACACACAAAAAAGGACTTGATTCGCCCTTTTACCTGCCCAGCGGAGAGAGATCCTTAAGATTTTAGCGAGACACAGCTCTCGATACTATTGGATGACCTGATACTTTAAATTGAAAGAACACAAAAATGCATTACATCGTGATTGACTCCTCTCCCGCCGTCGAGCCTCCTTGGGTGGGACAAACGGGCCCATAGCTTCGGATCCGCATTCATTGCGGCCCTGAACTCCCTTGGTCGGGAGAAGAGTTTCCAAAAGGCCCCACTGTGGCCTTTTCAGATGAAAATTCTGAGCCGTCTGCAGCGAAACCGGAGCGAATCCTGTCACTGCCACATGTTCCATAAATTTGAGTCTGGCAGCATCTCCCCACGAAAAGAGAAGAACGCTGTGGTTTGACCTTCCAACAATCACGACCACGCGGCACGCTAATGAACCGCAAGCCATGGGGCAACATGTGCCTTTTAGCGGACCAGGAAATCTAGTATTCCAAATGGTCATGCACACTCAGACGTTGGCGAAAAATCCAGTACGTCCAAATTTGATAAGCTAACACAATAGGCACCATGATCAAAGACACAATGGTCATGACATGTAGCGTGTATGGATTAGACGCCGCAGTGTAAATCGTTAGATCGTACCGAGATGAAATAGTGGAGATCATGACGCGCGGAAACAACCCCACGAAAAACCCGAGGGTCATCAAAAGAATCATCAAAGACTGCAGAAAAAACGCCCATTTTCCCCTTTTTCCAATGATCAGCCGAGCAGACAATAAGCTAATCCATCCCACTGCCATGAATAGCCCATAAAATGCCCGGTGATTAAGTGTGGGCAGCGTTGTCGTCCATACGCCAAATCCGAGGGCAACGACCAAAGCTGCAGGCAAGAGCTTTTTCGCCAAATCTAACGAACGTTGCCGGATTTCACCGGCAGTTTTCAACGTAAGAAAAGAGGCTCCTTGCGCCAAAAACAGCAACAGAGTCAAAAGACCACCTAACACCGTATAGGGTGTGAGAAGGCTCCAAAATCCTCCCACGTCGTTCATCTCCTGATTAATAGGCACCCCTTTGACCAAGTTGGCAAAGGCGACACCCCATAATAGTGCCGGTAAGAAGCTTCCCAATCGTAAGAGAATGTCCCAAATTTTATGCCAGCTTGCAGTCCTGATCTTACTCCGATATTCAATGGCCACCCCCCTAAAAATCAATCCCACCAACATCAATACCAAAGCCAAATAAAATCCGCTGAACAAGGTAGCATACCACTTCGGAAATGCGGCGAATAATGCGCCCCCGGCGGTGATTAGCCAGACTTCATTGCCTGACCAAATAGGCCCAATCGTGTTTAATGCGGTGCGGCGTTCCTGATCGGTGCGGCCCACCAACGGGTACAACATGCCAACACCATAGTCAAATCCTTCCAAGATGAAGTAGCCGATAAACAAGATTGCTATTAACACGAACCAAAATACGTTCAGCATCTTTAAATAACCCCCCAAGTTCAACAAATTGACACATTACTTCATAAGTGGACGGCACATGTCCCACAAAGTCGATCACGAGCGTATGGCCAAGGGATTTTTGGTGAAAGTCTTGCGAATCACGTTCTCGTTAGGCCTCTTCGTTAAAGCACAGGAGCATCAAGCGTGAGTACCACCCAAAAACATCTCTTCATTGGATAACTCATGCTCATGTTGGGTGGGATCCAATCCCCAATGAATGTAACGGCGGAATAAATAAATGGCAGCGACAGCCATTGCCCCATAAACGACAGCAAAAACAACGAGGGACAAGATAATATCGGACATAGACACACTTTGCGGCGAAGAGACACCTCGGGCAGTGCTTAAGAGGCCATAGACAACCCATGGCTGCCTCCCCACTTCCGTCATAATCCATCCCGCGGTATTCGCCAGATATGGCAAGATCAGACTCCACTCCAGCACCTTAAGGAACCATCTCTTGTCTTGGAATTGTGATCGCTTGAGCAGATACACCGCATAAGCCGAAAATGCGAGCATTAAGATTCCGGCAAGAATCATTAACCGAAAACTGTAGTAAACAGGAGCGATCGGTGGAATATAGTTTCCCGGGCCGTATTTTTGGACATATTGGGCCTGAATTTGATGAATTCCGGCAATAGAGCCGCTCAGTCGTTTATAAGCCAGCATTGTTAACATGTCGGGAATTTGGAGTTGAGCATAATCCTTTTGTGTATGCCCATCTACGATGGCAAAGGCGCTCCAGGGCGCATGCTGAGACGTCGTATTCCATAAAGCTTCGGCAGCGGCCAATTTCATGGGTTGTGAGGTTCTCAAATGAGATGCCTGAATGTCTCCTGCAAAAATGACCAGAACTGCGGAAACTAAGGCCACAATACTGGCCAACCGAAAGGAAAATTTGAAGAATTCGGGATAGTGATGACGCAACAATTGATAAGCACTCACTGCTAAGACAAAAAAGGATGCACTTAAATAAGCCGCCAAAATGGTATGGGGAAATTCCACCCACAGCTGCGGATTCGTTAAGAGTGCCCCAAAGCTCTTTAATTGGGCCGTTCCGTGCACCATTTGATAACCTACCGGTTCTTGCATAAACGAATTGGCTGTGAGAATCCAAAATCCCGAAAGTGTTGTCCCAAGCGCCACCAACCAAATCGACAACAAATGTACGCGCTTGGACACTTGTTCCCAGCCAAAGTTCCAGATCCCAATGAAGGTCGATTCCATAAAAAACGCCACCAAGGCTTCCACCGCCAAAGGCGCTCCAAATACATCTCCCACAAATCGAGAATAATTGGCCCAATCCATCCCAAATTGAAATTCTTGCAAGAGACCCGTGACAACACCCACCGCGAAGTTGATTAAGAAGAGGCGTCCCCAAAATTGGATCACCCGCTTGTAATCCTCATTACCCGATCGAACATAGATCGTTTCCATGATCGCTAACAAAAACGCCAAACCAATTGTGATGGGAACAAAGAAAAAATGATAAATTGTGGTAATCCCAAATTGTAATCGCGCAAACCCCAACTGATCCATACTCCTCCTCCTGTCGAAAAGTCTGAAATGTGGAATATATCTGTCGTCAGGATAAGGCATGGATCATGCCGGAGATACGGACACTTGGCTTGATTTTATATGTCTTTTGACCCCTCCTTGCTAGGACACTGGACCCAATACCGGAACTCCGAAGAGCAAGTTCCGGTCAACAAATTTTTTGAACTAATGAGCGAACTATTCTCATTATTTATTCATACCAACGAGCCATCTTGCGTGAGCGGACGTGATGTTTGCTATACCGTGGCATACCCAGTGATGACGTTTTGGATCAGATCAGATATCCCTCGGTCGAGGCGAGATCGACGGTGATGCGTACCCTCGAACCCTTGTTATGGTTTCGGCCTTTCTTGTTCACGCAAGATCCGCCGTTGAATCTTTCCCGTTGTCGTCATGGGCAGTGATTCGACGAATGCCACCTCCCTCGGATATTCATGTGCCCCCAACTTTTTTCTGACCAGATTCTGAATTTCCTCGGTAATTTGCCTTTTATTCGGCACGGGAGAAACGGGAACGACAAAAGCCTTGACGATTTCCCCCCGTATCGGATCCGGCTTGCCGATTACCGCCGCCATAGAAATTTGGGGGTGAGATAAAATAGCCGCTTCTATTTCGGTCGGGCCCATCCGGTACCCGGAAGAGTTTATGACATCATCACTGCGAGCGACAAAATAAAAGTTGCCTTGTTCATCCTGAACGGCCAAGTCACCCGTATGGATAGAGCCTCCCGACATTTTTTGTTCTGTGGCCTCGGGTTTATTCCAATACCCTAAAAACGCTACCGGATCCGGCAAATCGACCACAATTTCTCCCTGTTCTCCAACTTCCACTGCTTCGTCACGATTATTGACAAGACGGACACGGTGGCCATAAACCGCTCTGCCCATTGACCCGATTTGGGGAGCGAAGGCATCCGGCTGGTTAGAAAGCAGCAAATTCGCCTCGGTCTGACCATAGAATTCAGCCGGCACGACGCCAAAAGCGGAGCGGACCCAACCCCACAGATCCGGACTCAAAGCCTCCCCTCCACAGGCCAATGTCCGCAAATGTACACTAGGGTATCGGTCTATCACAGGAATAGTCTGACGCATAAGACGCAAGGCCGTCGGCGGAAAGAAAATGTTACGGATAGGAACTTGCCGCATCAATTCCAGAGCGCGTTCCGGATCAAACTTCCGGAATCGAAGCGCTACCACACCGATTCCACGGTACAAACTGGGCAACAAAACATCCAGCAAACCGCCAATCCACGCCCAATCAGCTGGCGTCCACATTAAATCGCCGGGTTGAGGAAAATCTTGATGAGACATAAAAATCCCCGGCATGTGTCCCAAAAGGACACGGTGAGCATGCACAGCTCCTTTGGGTGAACCGGTTGTTCCGGACGTATAAATAATCAGCGCAGGATCCTGGGCACTGGTCGGTCTCATTTCGAATCTTTCTGAAGCCATATCTACCTGATTCCAAGAAGTCACACCGACTTCACCGGGGATGGCCGTTCCGGTTAGAATCACATGCTCTATGTGATGCCATTCCGTTCGCAATTCCCGAAGTCTGTTCCAATCCTGAGAATCCGCGATCAAAATTGTGCATCCGGCATCGTTAATACGGTACGTCACAGCCTCGTCTCCAAATAGGGAAAACAAAGGAACGGCAATGGCTCCGTTTAAATAAACCGCCAGATGGGAAACGATGAGCTCCACGCTCTGAGACAGTAATATCCCCACTCTCTGCCCCGACTGAACCCCTAAAGACTGCAAGGTATTGGCAAGACGATAGGCCATTCGCCGAATATCGGAAAAGCGATAAGACTTGATCTCGAAATGCTCGGACACGTCAACAATGGCAACATTGTCTCCCGGATTTTGCTCAAGAATAGCTGCGGCTATGTTAAAATTTTGAGGAATATGCCACTGAAATTCACGATACTTCTGTAGATATTGATCGATCGGCAATGGGCCCAACCTCCTTATGCACATGAAGAAAATTCCGACGTATTTCTGATCGTACTACCCGAGACACTTAAGTGTAAGGTCCCGAGATCGGCCCAGCCTTTAAATCATAAGATTTGCCCGGGGTTCCCTTTTCTCCCCAGGTCATTGGGCTCTCGCAAACCCGGATCGCACTTACGATGATGCACGTACCGGAACCCAGTGGAACCGTCCTGTGCTGATAATACTTCCGTCTGAAGTCCGGTGTTCTTCCATCACGTATTTGTAAAGGATGGTTCCCTGCTTGGACAGGGCATCAAGATGCAGTTGATTCGCTGGAATACTGTAATTCCACGCGAAAATCAAAGGGTTGCCGACGGTCACCGACCGTCTTTGTCGCTATCTGTCCGGACCGGCTTCCACATAAGCAACAGCGGAACTGGCAACCACTACCGCAATCACCGTGATCTGGTGCTGAGATCCCTCGTCATTGAGCCAGCCTATGGTATGGATGGGCCCCGATTTTTTCGGTGTAAAAACGACATTAGCCGTATCATGCCACAAAAACCCCTCTCTTTGAACCAATTCCGTCCGTGGACCCTTGGGTGTCTGAAGGAGCACCACTTCACCCCAAGAATGTCGGACAACGCCAAACTCCCGGGAATGTCCTCCGGATCTCGCGAAAGCAGCCGCCGAAGGGCTCCACCGATACCCCAATCCATATAATCCGCCACCGACTATGATAATAGCCGCACCGATACCGAAGTAGCGCCGCAACATAGCATTTTACACTCCTGTCTGTTAACTCCCGGCCAAACTCCGCCGCTCAGGGCGAAGATATCAGGCATTCGCCGACAGCAAAGAGTCTTTTTTGAATAATGCCCCGGATTACGAAATCTGTGGCAGATTAATCCCGTGTTCGCTCCTTGAAAACCTGGTCCATCGGTTCGTAACCCACAACTGACCCATAGAGCCGAATTTCAACAGGTTAGAAAAATACTGCAAAGACTTTTTCCGAGTAAAATGCCCTCCCTTCGTGAAAAGGATCCTGAGCCCGTCGATCCATCAAGGGTACGCCCAAGATATTCTCTCACATCATCATAGCAAAGACTTTGTCGTCGGGTCATTTTCGTCCCCAGACGAGGAAAATTTATTGGTTCACCCCCATAGAACTCTTTTAGCTTAATCGCATTGGTTGCAATGCGTTGCGTTGGGCGACAAAATTACGTTTTCTTATCAGGCTAATGACTGTATGACTTCATCAAGTGTGACCAAGAACCTGGCCGCCTCTACACCGTCAAGACCGCGGTGGTCGAATGTAAGGGAAACGGGAAAGCTATCGGCATCTGCTTGGCCCACACCTAAAATCGCGACGGTAGGAATCATAAGACGGGGTGTAAAATATTCAATGCCCCATGGTCCCAAATTGCTGATGACAAAGGAGGGTCGACCCATCTCCAGGTGGTCCAGAGTGCCTGCTTGCGCCGCATGACGTAGTGCTCTCAGGGCTTGATCCCAACCGGAACCATCATGTGAGCCCATCACGACCGGTACCATGAGCCCTTCGGCTGTAGCCATGGCAATCCCCAAACGAAGTTCCGAGGCCGGCATAAACCCTTGGCTATCGGACCACCCGTGAATTTCAGGATGGCGCCGAAGAGCTTGATCAACTCCCCAGGCAATCTGGACTAAGGGAGAAAACGATTCGGGCCCTCGGTGTATCCGCCTCATGAGTGTTGTGGGCAGAGCCTCCGGATCTGTCAGATTTCGAATCAATTGTCTGCGAAAGGTCGAATAAGGCTGTGGGGTCACAGCCTCTTGACGCGAGAGAAAGAGATCAACATCCTCGACCCGTAAGGGCCTATGGGCAATCCCACGAGCGAGTTCCAAAAGATCGACATGCTTGTCGGCAGCATATTTTCGGACTCGGGGTGAAACCGGCACAAATTTATCCTCTGAAGTTTGACGCGACTGCCGAGCTGAGGAGGAAGAATGCGGTTCTTGGGATGAAGATTCTTCAGCAATATAAGCGATAATCGTCCCGGAAGAAAACGTATCGTTCTCTTTGATGATGGGGTTAAGATAACCGCTTTGAGGGGACTCCACCGATAGTGTCACTTTGTCCACCATGGCTTCGGCCACAATCTCGCCCTGACGAACAAATGCTCCGGGCTCGTATATCCAGTGTACGAGTACCGCTTCTGCATCCGATGTGTCGCTGAAATCTACCTGCAATGAAAATCCTTGGCTCATCTTTCTTATGCACCTCACCTGGTTAGTTGTCGCACGGCCTCGGTAATTTGGTCTACGGAGGGGATCACGGCCTGTTCCAAAACCCGACTGTAGGGTATGGGAACGTCAGGTACCGCCAACCGCTTAATTGGGGTATCCAGATATTCCAATGCCTCTTCGGCAATCAGGGCAGCGATTTCCGCGCTCATGCCAAATGATCGATAGTCTTCATCGACAATAATGGCTCGATGAGTCTTTTTGACACTGTCAATGATTGTCTGACGATCCAAAGGAACCAGGGTTCTGAGATCAATGACTTCGGCCGAGATGCCTTGAGATTTGAGGCGTTCCCCGGATCGTACGGCCTTAGGAACCATAGCTCCAATAGCAAATATGCTGACATCCGATCCCTCCACCACAACCTGGGCTTGTCCCAAAGGAATTGAATAAGAATCCTCGGGGACATGGACCTCAGCTAAATCATCCGAAGGCATCCACCCTAAACCCAACAGTCCTTTGTGAAAGAAATACATAACCGGGTTGTCGTCTTGAATGGCGGAAATCATCATTCCTTTGGCATCATAGGCGTTTGACGGTACTACCACTTTGAGCCCCGGCAAATGTGCAAAAAGTCCATAGAGACTCTGGCTGTGCTGAGCGCCGTCGCTATAACCACCTCCGATAGCCGTCATTATCACCACCGGATGACGGACATTTCCTCCCGACATATAGTGATTCTTGGCCAAATGATTGTAAATTTGATCCATGGCCACACCGAAGAAGTCCACAAACATCAATTCCACAATAGGTCTCAAACCTTCGGCACTGGCACCGATCGCGGCACCGATAAAGGCACTTTCGGAAATGGGGGTATCGATAATCCGCTTCGGGCCAAAACGCTGAAAGAGTCCTTGCGTCGCGCCAAAAATCCCGCCATAAACCCCGACATCTTCTCCCCACACCAACACATTGGAATCACGTTCCATTTCTTGTCCAATACCTTCACTGATGGCTCGCGCCATGGTCAGTTTGCGCATGGAAGTACCAGGGTTTCGGCATAGTTCCGCTAAGCCGCACGGTGAGCGCATTGCATAGGGGGTGGACAAATTCTCCCCGATGGGATATCATGGCGGCATGAAGACATTATCGACTGTTGCATCCTTTTCGCTG
>JAKACM010000198.1 GCA_021821465.1 Bacillota bacterium | reverse complement strand
GTTATCGACCTCTATTTTGGGGGGCACATTGGCAGCCAAAGCGAAGCCAAATTGCTGTATGATCGGGTGTCAAAGGCTGTTATCGAGTCCCTTTTTGTCAGCGGTGATTGAAACTAAATATTTCAGGGAGTGACAAGTCGTTGGGTATGGGTAGGCAGGTCTTCGACAAGGTTATTGTCATCAAGTGATGACAATAATGGCAAGAGCTCGGTGCAGACAAGGTAGGGGTCTGTGTGGCATCCGCACCAAAAACCGGAATAAGCTAGAACCCGTTGCCCCATAACGCTTTTAGTAATTGGGGGTTGTGTAGCATCCGAACGAAAACTGCAATAGCCTCGCGCGATTGGCCCTAAAAGGGGCAGATGCTGGCGATAGGATGCCGGGACCCGTTACTTAGAGGTTTTTTCTTCCCAGGGGATATTTTCTTCGACAGAGATGTATTGACTTTTCGTTCGGATGCTACACAAACCCCCGATACGCGCCCGCGCCGGATCCCATGGCAATAGCTGGTCGACCACGTTCAGCCAATTAACACAATCGGCCAGGGCCCGTGTCGCCAGGGCGATGCCGGTAGTCGGAAAAATATTCGGGTCGCCGGACAGGTCGACCGTCGTCGTCGAGGATGGTGGTGTGTTCATACGGGAATCATTCGCCATCCCATAGGCCATCTCCCTTGCGGAATATTCCTTTTATGTAAATCGCTATTTACTAAATATTTACACGCGGAGTCTGGGATTAAACTTTTCTGCGAGTTATTTAGGCCTGACTAACCGGAGAAAATGTCCGCCTGTTGGATATATTCAAACTGTCCTGTTAGTGGGCAAGTCCTCACAAGAGGAAGATGCATCTTCGAGCATCATTAATTGACAGACTGCCTTGGCATTAGGCAAGATGGAGGTAGTGTCTAATCTGTAATGGTCGGATTCAAGGAGGTCTGGTCCCCGTGAACTCCATAAGAGAGTCAGTCATTCGCTACGTGACAGACACTGTGCCGAACGTCTTGGCCCTCTATCACTTTGGCAGTCGAGTACAAGGCTTCGCTAATGACGAGAGTGATTGGGATTTCGCAATTCTGGTCGCGGGATACTGTGAAGTCTTGCAACTGTGGGATTGGACCAACCACCTGGCCGACATTGTCCGGGCACCGGTGGATCTGCTGGATTTTAGGGCAGCTTCCACGGTCATGCAATATGAGATTCTCATTAGAGGACAACGTTGGTGGAGCAAAGATGCCAGAACAGATTTGTACGAATGCGCCGTGCTGAATGAAAAATTAGACCTTGACGAACAGCGGGCGGCACTTTTGGATGATATTAGGCGAGAAGGCGTTATTTATGGCCGATGATGTCATTTTGAGCAAGGCGGCAGTTATTGAACGGTGTGTTGCTCGGGCGTTAGAGGAATATCATGCTGATTCCCAGACATTTTCCACCAATTTTACGCGACAGGACGCGGCGATACTCAACGTTCAGCGGGCTTGCCAAGCCGCATTGGATTTGGGTCAGCACATTGTACGCCATAATAAACTGGGCGTACCTCAAAGCGCACGCGACATCTTTGGTCTCTTGTCTCAAGGAGGATGGATTGCCCCCTGCTTGGCGGATTCGCTCAAAAAGATGGTGGGCTTTCGTAATATTGCGATCCACGACTATCAAAACTTAGAGATTCCCATTCTGGTCGATATTTTGGAACATCATCTGCATGAGTTTTTGGATTATACCCGGTCGGTCTTAAAACACGCTGATAGCGGAGATCATGCATGAGAAGCTGTGTTGCCGTAGACCCCGAAACCCGGAAAACCGAAACAAACACAGATATTATTTATTCCGTCTTGCTGGTTGCAAACAAGTGCAATGGGACAATCCTTTAACTCAGACTCCGCATGCGGGGCGACCAAAAATTAGCGATTTACCACGGGGGACCCTTTAGCCGGACAGATCACTCTGAAACCGATGTTGAATGGGGATTTGCAACATCTCTAGGATGCGCCAGACATGCGGTTCCACATGAGTCCATTGATACCATTCTGTCTTCTCGTCCGTCCGGCGTTCCACCCACAAAGTCCGGAGCGCATCTAAGATGACACGTTCGGAGGGTCGTTCAATTTTGCGATGATCCGGCAACTCCAACACGGGTTGATCGATCATGGCTTCTCGGACGATGGTGCGCATAAAGCGGGCGAATTGCAAGGCCAGCAACCAATAGCTGGACGGTCCTGAACACCCCGCCTGTTGTCAAGAACTTTCGCGGCGATGGGTATCATTACCACATGCTTGGCACGGGCTGGATTAGCACCGGACGGATGGAATGACCGGAGCCGTTCCCGTCAAGGCCCGAAGATAGAACTGGGCGGGAGGCCAATCTTGTAAACTGCCATGCATTCGTCGCTGATTGTAAAACGTGATCCACTGGGCTACGGCTTCATAAGCCTCCGCCATGGTGTGAAACACCTGATTGCTCAAACATTCCGCTTTCCAGATGCTATGCCAGGATTCAATATGCGCGTTGCGCGCAGTGAAACCCATATCAAGAATCAGGCAGTAAAAACTGCACACGTGGATTATAAAAGCATGTATCCCAGTGTGTATGTATTACAGTATTTATGGGACTTGGTGATAGCGAAAAACTATGAAGTGAAGGACGTTACGCAAGAAACGATAAAATGGGTACAGGACTTGACCATTGAAACCCTACTCGAAACAACCACATGGGAGAAGTTGCGAGTCCTTGTGAAAATTCATCCTGACAAGGATTTACTCCCTGTCAGAGCACAATACGAACGTTCTTTTAATATCGGACTCAATTATTTAAGCGTTAAATCCGATAAAGACTATCTATGGTATGCATTGGCAGATATCGGCAACGCTAAAATTCTGACTGGGGAAAGTCCTGAAATCACTTGAGTTTCGGTGCGCCAAGATAAGCTGACCGTCTCGAGCCGGTGCAATTCCGGCCTCCGCAAGGACTAGCCCTCCACGGAGAATCGAGTTTTGGGTCCGAGGCCGTGAGGTCTCGGGCTAAGCG
>JAKACM010000108.1 GCA_021821465.1 Bacillota bacterium | reverse complement strand
GGTTTGACCTGTCTACATGTCGGAAACATCATCGCTTACAGTGCCAACCATTCTGGGTTGGCCTCGCACCGATTTTCATCATGATATTGTCATAATTGTCGAAATCTAACTTTGCCGAGGACCTGGAACATATCGTCCGATGTATTGACTGACCAGAGAGGGTACTCGAATATATCGCAAACCGCAAATCTACCGACGAGATACAAAATGCCGACAACGAGTGACATGGCAGATAGATCGCTTAAGGAAATGCTTCGGCGCAGCCAGCGGGAATATAAGGAGCCCGGGAATTGGACTGGCCACAAATTCTGCGCTGGTCCCGTGAAGTGATTTACGGCACTTAATTCTCCATGCAACACGGGCGAGTGCCATCAGTGGGTTTATTGGCGGTGTCAAAGATTGGGCAAACCGGCAGAGCGACAATTACTCAGGACAACTCTAGCCAGTTAGGTGTGTCCAGGAAGTACATGGCTGAACTGAGATGTCACCTAGATTTCATCTCACTGTATGAGATCTCCTCATATGTAAACGGTGGATGAGTCGACAAACGCAATCGGCGTGCCGAAAGGATCTCGGGCATAAACAATCTTTTCGCCCCATGGCATTCTTTGCGTGGTTTGAATCACGCTGCCCCCGGCTTGTTTAATGGTGGAGAGAATTTGGGGCAGGTCATTCACGGCAAAATAGAGGTATTGATTGGTGTGAAATGCCCACCCGTCGGATGGCTGATCGCCGTCCAATGCGGGATCATAACAGGCAAGAATTGTGCCGCCGCAGTCGAAGTCATGACGTCTCTTAGACACGCGTTTACCCGGTGTTTCTAAAACTCTGGAATAAAATCTGACTGCGACGTCAATATTGTCCACAGGAACTAACACACGGTAAAGTGCCGCCATTTTGCTTCTCTCCTCGCAGAAATGATAGGAAAATCGTCGCGGGTCCGGATTTCAAAAAAGCGTTTATGGTCCATAATAGTTCAGTAATGTTCGTGCCGAAGAATTTCTCTAAAGCATTCATCTGATGGACTGATCCGTTTCTGGTTATTGCTTGCCAAATTTCGTGCTATTTTCTTGGTTCACCACGCCGTCTTCTTAGGGTCGATGGCCGATCGTCACTCAAAAGCCTCACACCAAAGAGTTCTGTCATTAGGCAGCAAACGGATAGGAAGCCATCTATTGAAACGATCACAACCGTGAATACAAGATCTTGCCACTATCGCCGACGAATAGCACCAAGAAATCCTAAACCGGAAAAAGCGAACACCATAGGATACCACATTTGGTATATCTTGTGTTTGGTGCAATACTTTAGCATAAATTCTGTCACCAAGAGCTCTGTGATTTTATCCAGATCGCAAGATATCCTCCCATGATGAGCTAAATTCAGTGATCTTTTCTTTAGAGATTGGAACCGCACACCGCAACAACAATAACGCAGGGGATTGCCGGCTGGGGATGGCAGCATTGTTCCGGGGCCATGGAGGTAAAAATACGAAGGGACAGTTCCTCCTCAGGTTTTCTCAATCGGTGGACGGCGGAAGTTTGGCCTCTTTTATTTTGGTTGTCCAAACGGTGGCACCCAACGCCATGGTGGCACCGGCCCAGATGAGAAAGCTGGTGGATGTTCCGAGTCTTCCCACTAATAGACCTTCGGTAATGGCAGCCAGGGGTTGTCCGACCAAGAGTAAGAGGGTTTGCAGGGCGTTCACACGCCCGTAGACGTTGGCTGAGATCCGGGACTGGGTCATGGTGTCAATGACCATGGTTGTCGGCACAATCGCCCCATTCATGCATCCTAAGGCCAAGAATGCCTCCCAGGGAGCGTTGGCCAAGGCCAGAGCCGCCATACCTAGGCCGGAGAGTATCAAGGCACCCGAGATCAGGCGAGGGACTCCCCATTTTTGCGTCAAACGGATCCCGAAAAGACCAAATCCGACGGGGATGATCCCGGCTGTCATCGTAATGAGACCGACTTCGGAAGAAGACCAGTGAAAGTGATGGCGAAAGTGGTAGGTCACCATGGTATACACACCGCCCCAGGTGACATACCATCCCGCTACGACCAGTGTCAGGGCGACGATGTCCTTCTCGCGGTGCCAGAGATGAAATCCGGTCACAAAACGGTCGAAAACTCCCGAAACCGGCGACCTTTGGGCTGCAATGGCAAAGTGATCGGTCTGGGGAGCCGGCAACAAGAATGACGGGATGACAATGGCGAGAAACCCCATCGCATTTAATATAAGCGTCCCGCGGATTCCTATGGTCATGATGAAAAATCCGGCAAGTCCCGGAGACACATTCCAAGAAATGGTCGTCAGGGTCCCGATCAGCCCATTGAGAGCGAGCCGTGCGGCACTCGGCACACGTGTTTGGATCAATTTATTGACGGAAAGTTGCGTAAATAGGGTCCCGCCTGCGAGAATGAATCCCAGGGCATCAATAAAGGGAAGGGGATGTTGGGCAAAGAATACGACCACTCCAATTGCGAGAATTTGTATCAAACCGCTCGCTTGGACAATAGCGCGAATATCCCACCGATCCAGCAAATCACCCGCCCATGGGGTGATGAGACCCGCAAGATATTGCATCATGATAAATAGGCCCATGGCTAATGCCGAATGGGAAACATCGTAGACCCACCAGGGCAAAACCAGGCGGTATAAACCACTCATGAAGTCTGTGAAGACTGCGCCTGCCAAAAATACGCGCAATGAAGGCGGCACAAGACGGAGGGATTCTGGCAAGGTCGATTGTTGTGACATGATAAGAGCCTCGCAGCTAATGATCTTCGGGAACAGATCGAAATCATTTATTCAGGTTGATTTCAAGAAGAGTCAGGGCACATCAAAATGCTAATCGGCACTTGTCCGGAACTAACCCGGGTGGTCATGGGGCGGACCATGAAATAAAGTGGCCATCACTTCTTTAGGTTTTCTCCTTGTTCTTGACGCTACCTTACCATTATTATGACAGTTCTGCCAAGACACGGAGCCGAAGCCCCAGATTGGGGCGAAGGGATCGGGTGATCCCAATCTCTTCCCCCTTATACGTTCTTAGGTGATTACAAGGAAGGCACCTGGGGATCCAGACGTAAGCGGTGTCCGGTGATTACAATAAACATCTCACCTTATTTTAAATTTTTGCTCAATGAATAAGACCCGAGAAGCAAGAGATATGGATATGATAAGCGTATAATGAAGACTAATATTATGCCACGCGAGGGAGCAAATGATGGGTTATGGCTATGCCGTCCTATATTAATCAGGAATCATTTACGGAATCGGGGGTGGAATTTGGCCAAAGGCCTTGGGTTTTGCCGGGAACATTCACTCGGCCTAAGGAATCGGGACAGTTTCCTTGTGTTATTTTGGTGCACGGTTCAGGACCTCAAGACCGTAATGAAACTATCGGTCCCAACCAACCTTTCCGGGATTTAGCCTGGGGACTCGCTTCTAAACAGATTGCCGTGTTGCGTTACGAAAAACGCACGCGAATCTATCCCGATGAGTTCAAAAATCTGTCCTCTTTCACCATAAAAGAGGAAACCACCGATGACGTCATATCAGCCATCGAATTTGTGCGAGGTCTGGACAGAGTAGACAATCAAAAAATCTTTGTCTTGGGCCACAGCCTCGGGGGATTCATTTTGCCCCGAATACTCAAGACCTATCCCCAAACCGAGGATCTGGCCGGGGTAATATTATTGGCGGCCAATGCTCGCTCTTTGGATGAGGTCATGGCCTCGCAAGTGGCCTATCTCGAGACATTGGAAGACACCACGGCGGATATCCGCGAGGTTTTGGAGTCCATGAAGACCCAGATCGGATTGATCAAGTCCTTGAGGCAAAATCCTCGCGCCGATGTGAGCCCTTTTGACGTGCCTTCCAGCTATTGGATTGATCTCCAGGACTATCATCCCCCCGAGACACTGTGTGAGACGAAAATTCCCGCTTTGATATTACAGGGAGAAAGCGACTATCAAGTTAGGTGGGATAGCGACTTTCGCCTCTGGCAGGAACACTCTCGGTCGTGTCCCCAATTGACATGCCTTAGCTATCCCGGACTTCATCACTTGTTTATGACCTCCTCTACACCAATGGCTACGCCTCGGGTTTATGCGCAGGCGGATCACGTGCATCCCCGCGTCCTGACCGATATTGTGAACTGGATTGGCACGGGCTCTACACACCCGGCCAATATGCATTAAGAAGGGAGAACTCCGCTCTTAGGAAGGGCCTGCCCGATTCTAAGGGCCTTGGACATTGTTCGGTTTTTCGGGTGGAGAAGAGGTCAAAAAACATGCGACTTTGTGATGAGGAGCTATAGGAATCAGTTGGGGCATTTCTTCTTCGCATTTTTTCCACGCATAGAGGCAACGAGGGGCAAAAGGGCATCCTGGGCGGTTCATGCTTAAATCCGGAGCTCCGGGATGCTTTTCGGGCAAGGGCACAGCCTCTTTCCCGGGCGATTGGACGGAAGCTTGCAATAAGAGTTGTGTATAAGGATGGGCCGGATGTTGAACCAAATCCTCGGCGGTGGCAATTTCGGCAAGCGATCCGCCATACAAGACCGCAATGCGTTGAGAAAGATAGCGTGCGGATGCCAGGTCATGCGTGATATACAGATATGTGAGTCCTTGCTTGGCTTGTAAGGATTCCAGAAGTTGCAGAATTCCCGCCCGAAGAGACACATCCAGCATAGATATCGGCTCATCGGCCACGATAAAGAGAGGATTGGCGGCGAGCGAGCGGGCGATTGCCACCCGCTGCCTTTGTCCTCCGGACAATTCATGAGGATATTTGTTTTCGAATGTAGCATGGGGGGTTAGTCCCACCTGAGCCAATAATTCCGAACACGCTTCCCGTGCTTCTTTAGATGACAATTTGCGAAGGCGTCTTAACGGACGCTGCAAATGATAGGATACCGTGTGAAAGGGATTCAAGGACGCAAAAGGATCCTGAAAGATAAGCTGAGCCCGGCTATGATACCGAGCCAGGCTTTTTCCCCGAATGCGACTCACATCTTCTCCGTTAAAGCGGATCGTGCCCAAGTTGGGGCGCAAGAGACGTACCAAAGTCTGCCCGGTGGTTGTTTTGCCGCTCCCGGATTCTCCGACCAGGGCCAAGGTTTCTTTTTCTTTCAACGTCAAATTCAAAGAACGTACGGCATAGATATCCGGCTCTTTTTGACGGGAAAACCGCACATGCAAATTTTCGGTTTGGATAAGGACGTCACTGTCCATGAGCCAGTTCCTCCTTGGACTGAGAATGGGACTGAGAAGATGATAAATCCATAAGATGACAGCGGATAAAGGTGTGGGTATGTTTTTCGGGAACAGGAAGCATCTTGCATTTATCCAAGCGTTTGGTGCAGCGCTCCCAAAAAGCACAACCCGGGGCAAGATGACTCATGTCGGCAGGCTCTCCGGGTATACCCTGAATACGCACGCGTCCGCCGGTGATCTGTGGCGTGGCTTGTATCAGGCCTTCGGTATAGGGATGGTGCGGGTTAGACGAATTGGTGGCCAAAGATTTTTCTGTGATTTCGACCAGTTCTCCCGCATACATCACCGCAATGCGGTGAGCCAGGCCTGATACCAGGGAAAAGTCATGACTGATAAATAACACGGCCAAATGCCGTTCTCTTTGAATGGCAGCCACTTCCGTCAAGATGGAGTGCTGCACCACCACGTCTAAAGCGGTGGTGGGCTCGTCCATAATCAAAACTTTGGGATCGAGCGCCAAGGCCAAGGCAATCACCACCCGTTGTTTCATGCCCCCCGACAATTCATGCGGGTAGGAACGGATAACTTGCGCGCTTAATTGCACCTGTTCCAAGAGGGAAATAGTTTTCTGGCGAATTTCGGCTATTTTCATGGCAGGCCTGTGGGCCAGAAATGTGTCGGTAAAATGCTCACCCACGGACAACACGGGATTTAAGGCATTCATGGAACTTTGAAAAACCATAGCGATCTCTTCCCACCACAGATGTCTAAGATCCCCCTTAGAGAGGTCATAAAGCGGGCGGGAACCGACCATAACCTCTCCCTTGACTTGGGTGCGGTCCGGGTCTAAAAGTCGCATAATCGCCATAGCTAAGGTGGATTTGCCGCTGCCGGATTCCCCCACCAGTCCCAGAATTTCGTCGCGGTACAAGGTAAAGGAAACGCCTCGCAAAGCCGGCACTAAACCTTGCGGCGTATCATAGGATACAGTCAATCCATCTGTCGACAAGGCTTCTGTCATGGCTTGACTCCTTTCTCTCGGCGGTTTTTTCGGGAGCGGTTGACGCGGAGCCGGGGGTTGGAGAGTTGATCGATGCCAAAGTTAATTAAAGCGAGGCTTAGTCCTACCAACGCGATGGCCAGCCCCGGAGGGACGATCCACCACCAAGCTCCGTTGAGCAGCGCTTCTCCGGTATCGGCCCAGTAGAGCATTGTACCCCAGGTGACGATGTCGGGATTGCCTAACCCTAAGAATTCTAAGCTGGCTTCCGCCAAAATGGCGCCGATGGTGGCGAAAACCAGGTTGGCCACCACCAAGGACAGCATATTGGGCAAGATTTCTGTTGCCAAGATGCGCCACCGGTTTTCTCCGGCCAGGTGAGCGGCGATCACGAAATCCCGTTTGGCGAGAGTGAGGGTCTGGGAGCGGAGAACTCTGGCTCCCCAAGCCCATCCGGTCAAGCCGATGACAAGAATAATGGTTGCCGGCCCTGTTTGATGGACATAGGCGGTAATGACAATTAATAAAGGAAGGCCCGGGATAACGAGCATGATATTGGTGAAAGTCGCCATCAAGGTGTCGACACGCCCTCCGAGATAGGCCGGGAACATCCCTAAGATCACGGCCAGAACGGTGGCGAGAAAGCCGGCGGCAAATCCCACCCCTAAGGAGACGCGGCCCCCATATAGGAATTGGGTCATCACATCCTGTCCGCTGGCCGTGGTACCCAGCCAATGCTTAAGACTCGGAGCGGCCAAAGGTGTAAATGTGGTTTGAGAGGGTGAATAGGGTGTGAGAAGGGGAGCGAAAAGAGCCAGGAACACAAAGAGCGCCAAGATCGCCACGCCCAGAAGAGGGCGTTTATCCCGTTCCAATATGCTGCCTATTGTATTCCACAACGGCCGTTTTGGCCGATTAGCCACGAGCTTGGATGAAATAGGGAGATGAGAGGTACTCATTTGCCAACACCTCCCTGGGTTCTGGGATCCAATTTGCCGTAGAGCATCTCCACCAGAAAATTGGTGATTAAAACCGAAAAGGCAATGATGAGAAAGAGCCCTTGCATCAGAGGATAATCTTCATTTTGCACCGCTGCCAAGAGTTGATAGCCCACGCCGGGATAAGAGAAGACTACTTCCGTCAACAAGGCTCCTCCCACCACGAATCCGATGGCCATGGCGAAGCCGGTCATGCTCGGCAAGATTGCGTTGCGGGCGGCATAATGAACCATGAGCCGGCGCTGGGAGAGGCCCCGGGCACGGCCAAACAAGATGTAGTCCTCGCCTAAGGTTTGAATCATGTTGTTGCGCATGCCTAAGAGCCATCCGCCCATGGAACTGATGACAATTGTGAGGGCAGGCAATAGGGCGTGGTAAACCATGTTAGTAATAAAGGGCCAGGTGAAAGACGGGGTAAGCGAGGTGGAATAGGCATGAGCCAAGGGGAACCAGTGCCACAAGTACCCGAACACAAAGAGCATTAAGAGTCCCAGCCAAAAATAGGGCAAAGCTGCGGTAAAGGTGGCCATCGTAGGAAGAATGGAATCCCATTTGCCACCGCGGTGCCAAGCCGTGTAGATGCCGACGAGAAGACCGATACAGACACTAATCAAGGTGGCCACCCCCACCAGGCCCAAAGTCCAAGGCAAACTTTGGGCAATGATTTGAGAAACGGGGACAGGGTAATAGGTGAGGGAGAGGCCTAATTGTCCATGAATAAGGTTATTGAGGTAGATCAGATACTGATCCCAAAGCGGTTTGTGTGTAACGCCGAACTGCAGTTCCAAGGCATTGAGGGCCCTGGCGCTCAATTGGCCTTTGAAACGGCCAATCATGAGAATGGCGGGGTTGCCAGGCATAAGTCTCGGCAAAACGAAGTTTATGGTAGCGGCCGCCCACAAAGACACGAAAAGGAAGACGAGACGCTGGCGAACAAATTGCATCGGTTATGCCTCCTCATAGAAACCTTTCAAACCCGTCAAGAACACTTGTACGGACATGGTGAATGTGTGCCCTTCTAGCCCAAACCTAACCCCGGGGCTTCAAATGGGATAGGACAATACCTTCCGCGGGATAGTTGTAGGGAGCCGGTTGCGCATAGGGATTTTGAGCCGAGGGCCAGCCGGTAAAGTTTTTGCTGTTGTATTCATACCAAGTGGCACCGTAAATCAAAGGAATGGCCGGCAGATTTTGGGCTACCGTTTTTTCCAAGGTGTTAATCGCCTGATGTTGGGTTGCAGGATTCGACGATCGCCTGTAGAGGGTTAAAGCCGCCGTGGTGGCGGGGTTCGACCACCCTTCGAAGTTGCCGGGATTCTTGGGCATTAATAAGGCCTGATAGAGGTAGTACGGGGTGGATCCGGCACCACTCCATGACATGGCCAACTGGTAGTGAGAGGTGGTGATATTGGAGTAATAGGCTCCAAAACTGAGTTGTTGGACCGTGACTTGGATCCCGATCTTCTTCAGGTCGTTGGCAATTAAAGAACAATCCGCATCCCAGTCGGTCCATCCGGTGGGAACCTGAAGGGTGAAGGACAAAGGAGTGCCGCCAGGCGATGTGAAGATGCCTTGGGAATTGCGTTTGAATCCGGCTTTCTGCAAGATGGAAATAGCTGTCTTGGGACTGTAGGAAAAGTTGAGAGCCGAAGACGGCAAATGGGGATCAATCCATGATTTCTCCTGAGGCAAGAGTAAGGCCGTGGGTGTGGCGGGCGCCTCATATCCATATTCTCCCACTTTATCGAGTTGGGTGCGGTTAATGGCGTCACTGATGGCTTGACGCACCGGAAGTTTTGCGAGCAAGGGGTTTTTGAGATTGGGATAGAGCATATTGGTGCCCCCTACCGAAAACCAGTAGTGATTATATTGCGGAGCTTTGTTGACAAAAACCTTCTGGATATTGGGAAAGAATAAATCTGTCCAGTCCACCTTTCCCGAAGCCAGTGCCAGAGTGGCACTTTGGTTGCCGCTGTAATCCAGGTACTTCAATTCATGTACCTTAGGTTCTCCGCCCCAATAGCGGGGATTGGCGGTATAAGTGTAGGCTTGGGTGGAAAAGGTGTGAACCAGATAAGGCCCTGTGCCAATGGGATGGGTGTTGGTCACTTTGGCGGGATTGCCTATCTTGCTCCAGATGCTCTGGGGGACAATATAGACATCGCCTAAGACGAAATTGCCGAAAGGCACGTCGGGAGAGCGGAAAGTAAAGACGACTTGATTTGTGCCTTTTGCCGCAACCGAGCTCAGATGCGTCCAAATGCCGCTTGTGTCAAGACTCGGGTATTTGCGCAAAAGGTCGTAACTGTACACCACATCTTGAACACTTAGGGGTTTGCCGTTGGACCATTTGACATTCGGTCTTAGGGTGACGGTGAGAGTCCGGTTACCGTTGCTCCATTGGTAGGATTTGCCGATAAGTCCGTAAGTTTGCTGCCCCACTAAATTGAAGTAGAACAACGGTTGATAAACCAGGCCTAAGGTGCCGCTTAAGGCACTGGAGGAATAGGGATTAAAATTATTGGCAAAGGCCCCGTTTAATCCGGGAATGACTGTCAAAGGCTGATTGGACTGTAAGGAGGCCTTTGCCGCCGGAGTTTGGCCGCATCCGGCCAAAGTCATAACCGAAGCCAAAGAGAGGGCAGAAAGACTGAGAAGGGTTTGTGTTCGTTTCATGAATGGATACCTCCTTGGATATTTATCCTGAACTGGATAAGTTGACGTTCATAAATTTCCGGTGCGGACAAGAAATGCCTAATTTCTGGGCCAGTGGCACTGAATATGGATGGAACCGGGTTGATCGGTCTCTTGCCATCGAATCGTAACGATTTTGTCTTCTGCTTCCACTTGCCCTTCGTCTTGAAGGGGAATAAATTCGGGAGCAAGGGAGGTGAGCCATTCTAATTTGAGGAAACCGGAACACTGGGTTCGGTAGATGATAATGATGTCGCCTTCGAGGCAGAGTTCGGCCGTGCTTTGACGGATAGCGAGTCTCTTTGAAAAAAGAGGCACACCGTTGTAGGGCAGCATCAGTCCTTGACGCCCTTCTAAAGCAAGAGTCCAAACCATCTTTTGACCTTCTCCGTCGTGCACAGAGATTTTGGCATGCTGAATTGTTTCATGAAAGTTATGCACAAAGAGAAAGTGCCCTTGAGGTCCCATTCGGCGCACCGCGTGGATTTTAGGATTACTATTATCGAGTGCCGGGTCTTTTCCCAAAGATTTCAAAAAGCGTCTGAGAATAGGATAGGTACTGTCGTAAATGCCGGAAAACGCCAACCCTACCATGATTACGGTTCCTTTTTGTACTGACTGGCGGAGGATAACGGGAGCCTGGCCCTCCTCGACCGAGACATAAGCCAAGACTTCGGCACCCGAAGGAGAAGAAAAGGGCACACAGTGGGGAGAAAAGAGAGAATCATTAGGCAAAATTTCCGCAACTCCCGGACGTCTTGAACCTATAGGTGACGGAAGTTGCAGCGTGTCGGCCAAAATGCGGCACGTCTCACCTAAGAGATCCTGATCGGGAATATCGGGACCGAGAAGGAGAGTGCCTCCTGCCTGGGCATAATGAGCCAAGCGCAACTGAGTGTCGGGATCCATAAATCGGGTGGTGGCTACCCAGAGCCAAGGATGCTTGTCAATGTCCAAAGCTTGAAGGTCCGGATCATCCACCCACAAGGTGTCCAGATTGATGCCTGCCGCCACCAGACATCGGTAGATACCATCAAAATGCCAATTTTCGCGTTCCCTCTCGATCGTATCGACAAGGGCCGGTCTTTGTTCCGAGGTGTCCAGGGAGGAATTTTCCGTCATGTAATACGGCGAATAGAATCCTATGGTGATCTCGGGACAGGGTTCGGATTGGACCAGGCTGGATCCGAAGTCTTTAATCAAATTTCCGAGATGTTTAATGACTCGGGCTGGGGGTCTTTTGGATCCATCCATGGCCAAAGGAGCTTGCCAGTCATGGGCTTGACCAAAGACGCCGATGTTTTCGGGATTTTCGCCGGATGAGAGCATATACCAATTCAAACCGTTGAGTCCATAGGCTATTCCCACCCGCGCGGCCAGATCGAGATCAGAGGGCTCAATGTGCGGGCGATCTTGAAAACGACCTGACTGAAACTCGGGGGAAAATGCTGCACTCTCCCCGGAATTCACGGCCCGGGTAAAAGAGACGGCCAGAGCCATATCATGGAAATTGTCATAGCTCACGTGCCCCGGATAGAAATCCCCGCCCAAAAGGGAGGAGGGGGCGACTTTGGCATAAAGGAGTTCGGAAAGACCAACGGGATAGTCCACGCCCCGGCTATAGATGGAGAAATCGCGAAAGCCGTGAACATTAATCACATAGGGAGAGGGAAAACCCAATGAATGGGCTAACTCGGCAAGATGTTGAAGATATTGGGCCCGGTATTCTCGCCAAAACATTCCATAAGCCCAATATGAAGACTGTTGATTGTTTCGGTCGAGAAATGTCTCATAATGGTCTTGTACCTGAGAGGATGAATCCCCAAGACCGGTAACCCAGTGGAGCATGCCGACTTCATTGTCAAGCTGAGTGAGGAAAATAGGTCCGCCCTGAGTACAAAAATATGGCGAGACTGCGAATGCCAGCTGGGCATACCATCTCTCGACCAGAGTCAGAAAGGTGGGATTCAAATAGCTGACAAGGTGTGCGGGGTGAATGTCTCCTTTAGGGTCTAGGGCTAAAATGTCGGGATATTGGGTAAACAGCCAATTGGGCAGCCCTTCGTGCTGCAGTTCGGCCATGACATAGGGTCCTATCCGCAAGAATACATTCAGTCCGGAATCTTGGGCCAGATCCAGAAATTTGAGTAAATTGCGTTGAGGATGACTTTTTCCGACAAAATCGAATTGACCCGCTTCAGGTTCGTGCCACAGCCAAGGAACGTAAGTGCTGAGAGTGCTCAGTCCCAGATCACGCAAGTTATGCAATTGATCGGCCCATCTTTCAGGGGGCAGACGAAAGTAGTGAATTTCTCCGCCATAGAAGAAATGAGGATTATGATTATAGAAAAATGCGCGGTTCTTCATTTCAAGAGACATGGGGTTCTTCACCGGCTTTCGTTATGCTCTGTGGGGTCGAAGCACGCGCGATTAGCTTGACGGGCAGCATCTCCCCGGGTATGCAAGTTTTTCCCTGCATGGCTCGGTAGAGTTGTTTCATGGCCGCAACTCCCAACTCATACATGGGTTGGCGAATCGTCGACAACGACGGGTTGACGTATCTGGCCAGACGGATATCATCAAATCCCATCACGGCGACATTTTGGGGAACGATAAGGTGTCGTGCTTCAAGCACTTGCATCGCCCCAATTGCCATCTCGTCATTCGCACAAAACAGGGAGTCAAAAGACCACTCGTGATCGAGCAACATGTTCATGGCCTTCATTCCGCCGGGTTCGGTAAAATCGCTGTGAACGACGGGAATAGTGCTGACATCAATCTCAGCCTCTTGCAGGGCTCGGAAAAACCCCACTTCGCGCAAATGACTGTGTTCCGAATCCACAGGTCCTGCAATGAGTGCAAAACGCCGGTATCCTTGTGCGAGTAGATGTTGTCCGGCTAAATATCCCCCGGATTTATGGTCGGATCCCACGGCTGTAATGAAATCAGATTGGAATGCTCCGGATAAACCCCGGTCCAATACGACGATCGGTAAGTTTTTACGGGCATAGCGCAGCAACACCGGAGAACTGATGGTGGGATCGAGCACAATCGCCCCATCCACCCGTCCTTCATGCAAGAGTCTTAATGAGCCTTGATCGTAACTTTTAGAACATCCGGCGGCCAGTGTCGTGAAGCCCAGGCTCTCACCGGCTTCTTCCACACCGCGAATGAGTTCGGAATAAAAGGGACCGCTGAGATTGTGCAAGAGCACTGCAATGGTGTCTGTTTTGCGTACCCTGAGATCCCGAGCCATGCCATTAGGTTGGTATTGCAGTTCTTCTACCGCTTTTTCAACCTTTTCACGCGTTTCGTCAGAAACACGATGGGGTTGTCTTAAAACCAGTGAAACCGTGGAAACCGAAACTCGCGCCATATGTGCGACATCACGAATGGTTGCCATTGTTCTCTCCTCTACCAATCGAAACGTTTCGATGCTTCTTCATTATTTTCTGCGTTGTATAAAAAGTCAATAGATTGAGAGAAAAAAATTATGGGCCATGATAAATCTCTGCTTTGGGGGCGATTCCTTAGAAGTCCCTCGCGTCAATAACCAAAAAAATCCTTATCAGGCTTACTATTTCGGAATTTGGCGAGAGCTATTGCAAAAAAAATTCAAGGAATTCTTACGATGGACAAGCGAAGAGGATTCCGCCGGGTTGTAAGACTCCAAAAGGCGTAAACGCCAACTGTGCTATGACCGAACGTCGATACGTTTCGATATTCGTGGAAGACAAGTCCTACAAGATCCCCTCCAATTACCGGCTGTTTGCTCAAGAAAACTGTGACGTACCCACACCTGTATCACAGGATGACAAGGTCGGGCGGTCGAGACTTATGCTATGGGTTCGGCCAATTGAAGCTACTAAATGATTTACAAGGAACCGGATATACAGGGTTGTAGAAGAAGAGTTAAGAACCGGAATGTGTGGTTTTCCGGGCCTCTTCGAAATTTAAGTTTCGCAGTGTGGCGGATCCAGGACGTACCTCGAACCCGGTGGTGACAGCCCGCAAAGTCTTGTGGGGACTTCCAATTCCCAATCTCTCGGCATTATTTAATTGGTCGGCATGAGGTGATTTGCCCAAGGAGAAGATGCGTCATGCATGAGCTGTGCTACACTTTGGTAAAATGGCAGTATTGCGGGGCAAAAGGGAGTGCGAGTCGATGACAGTCAACGACATGAAGCGCCTTGGAAGCGTTAGGGCAACGATTAGAAACCCAGGGAATCCAGGCGGATATTGTCATCGCCGGTGGGGCTTGGATGGCTTTGGTTTTGGGATCCCGTCAAGTCACGAAGGATATCGACGCTTACATTGCGCCTCCGAGTGAACCCGTGCGCCGTGCAGCGAAATGGGTTGCCGAGAACCTGGGACTGCCATCAGATTGGCTTAATGATGGGATAAAAGGATTTTTCTATGGGACTGTGCCTCATGAACTTTTTTTGAGCTACGGAGGCTTACGACTTTATGCGGTAGCGCCGGATTACATGCTGGCCTTGAAGGTGTTGGCCGTCCGCGATGTGGACTGTCCAGACGTGCAGGCGTTGGTTCGCCATCTCCAAATCGGATCATTGTCTTTGGTGTTGGAAATTGTTGAACAATATATTCCGTCTGAGCTATTGACGGCAAAGCACCAGTACTTTGCAGAAAGTTGTTTGGAGGGGAGCTAACTATGTCAACATCTTCGTCTTACCACCCGACACCGCTCTGTGTGGCAGCACGACGCGGGTTTGAACAACACCACTCGCCTTGGCTTGTCATCGGGGATTTTTTGGATGATTGGGCACGATTTCCCGACCTAAGTATCCGTGAATCTCTGATTCAAGATGAGATTTTTGACAGTTGTGACGAAGAGTGGCACCGTTGGGAAGCTTTTATGGCGGCTATGGTCGAACATCTTACCAGAAAAGAGGGCATGCCCACACCTTTGTGGGTTTTTGATTCGCGCTGGACGCTTCCCGTGCCGTGGTTTCTCAATCCCTATTGGAAATTGCGGGCTTGGATGTTGGTCGCAACTCCTCCGGCATGGAAGCGGCGTCGGATCTTTGGCGGCGATGAGACCATGATGATCGGGCGCGCTTAAAGGAGATTACGCCGGCCAAAATTACTTGTTTTCCATGGATTGATCTTTAGATCCCTTTCAACACCCCCTATGGCCGCAATCTGCCTTTTTGTTCTTGCGGTTGCAAGGAACAATACGACTTAGCTCTGGGTTACTCGGCAAAAACATGCACCGGGCATGTTAGGCAGCACGTAGAAATAACTTTCATGTTTGCGAGTCGGGTTTAATGATGTAATTCCACTCCCCATGGAAGGGATATCGTTCGATATGGAGGGCGTGAAATGTCGCATCATCCACCTTGCGTCCTGTTTCATACGTATGTTCGTCTAATTC
>JAKACM010000018.1 GCA_021821465.1 Bacillota bacterium | reverse complement strand
CAAGGTATACTTCAGCGAATTGACCAACGAATAACCATGTGTGACCAGTACCGACGGCAACCACAAAAACATCCCGTAGTAGGCAAAATTCATTGCCATCCATAAAACCCACAGCATGATGGTTTTCTTGGTTTGGCCGCCGTGAAACAATTCACGAAACGATCCTTTCGTCGTTGGAACAACCTGCTCCACACCCGCCGCCGCCACCTCATGACCCGCTACCAGGGTCAAGACCTTATGAGCTTCGGCAAACTTCCCTTTGCGTAAGAGAAACCTTGGAGATTCGGGGATATGTCTGCGCAGATACAAAATGTACAATGCCGGCAACATGCCAAAGAGAAACCCGGCACGCCATCCGAAACGAGGAATCAGGAGGTAAGCAACTAAAGCAGCAATTAGCCAGCCCATGGCCCAAAAACTCTCCAGGAGCACAATACCTCGCCCACGATGCTTGCGCGGGAGAAATTCTGTCACCATCGTGCTCGTCACCGGCAATTCCCCGCCTAAACCAATCCCGACAACAAATCGAAAGACCACTAACATCCATACCGCCCAGGCCGCCGCCGAAAGTCCCGTGGCCAGGCTATAGATTGCGAGCGTCAAAACAAAAATGCGACGGCGACCCACACGATCCGCCATAGTTCCCGCCAACGCTGCTCCCAGCGCCATTCCTACCAGGCTGATGGAAGCCACAACCCCTATCATTATGCTATTCAAGTGCCATGCGGCGATTAACGCGGCCAAAACAAATGAAATGATGCCGACATCCATCGAGTCAAACAATGTCCCCAAACCTGCCACTGCAATTAATCGGTAGTGAAAACGGGTTAGGGGCAAGCGGTCTAGGTCTTGCTCCAGTTGCATGATTCTGCCCTCCTTCGCGATACTGCATAATACGAAGGAAGGTAAGCAATGTGCTTGATTCTCGAAACCGGTAAAAACCTCCAGTCTCGCCCCGGCGCAATAATGGCCGCGCCGTCTTCCGGAACCATTTCGTGATCTCAGTCGGAGGGACCTGCCGTGACAGCCCTCTCACCCACTACTCGATTGCCTGATGGTGCAGATTCATGTGCTCTATGTCATCATCGTTCGATCGGTTAATGGCATTATTGACACCGAAAACGATGGGCACTTCCGGTGATTGCCGAGAGCGATGCAGTGGCACTACGGACGGGCTTACGAAGTATAGTGAATATTGTCGGACTTTTCCCGTCATTGTTAAAAACCCACGACAAAATCGCGTCCTAAGATTCACTACCGCTATCGTCTCATCATGTTACTGACAAAACGACCCCAAAAGTAACGAGGGGGGCATCCGCCGCATCGTATTGTGATGAAGGGACAGGTACCCACTGCCATATCAAGATCCTAAGTGTCCGCATCGAATGAGCCAAATGCCCACAGTTCACGGCCGATAAAGCGCTGATCTCTCATGAAACCACAGCCGCCCCAGGGGGCATGCTGCATTTTAGCCGGTATATTGACGACGGAAAGTCAGCCAATTCAGCAATTGCCGTACGCTTTGGGCCATAAAATCTACTCCGCGGTCCAAAAACAAAGAATAGGCGAGGGGTCCGGGAGAACCACCCAGGATCCCGCAAAACAAACAGGGTGGATCGTCTAAAGACCGCTCTGCCTCATAACGCGCCTGAGCTTGCCAGTCATCCAAGTTATCACCGGCGTAAATCATAAGCCTGGGCGACAACGTTTTTGCTATCTCTGTCAGACCTGCCGGATCAGGTTTGTGGATTCCCCGATCTTCCGTAATCATCGCCTCATCATCCCACAAACCATCAAGGTCTGCGTTACGCATGGCCGCTTGAGTTTCTCCCCGGTTTCTTCCGGTATATAACCCGTAGCGGAAGGGCGTTTTCAACAAGTCCTCACGCGATACCAGCGGACGTTCATGGGTCATGAATCCGGCTCCCTCGACGGTATCATTATGAATACCAAAGATCTGCGGGCACTCATCCCCGGCATAATATTCCATAGCCAACCGCGTAATACGCTCTTTATCCCATTGCCGTGAAATCATCTCAAAATCCTTTTCATCGACAAGCCCTTCGAGAGCTCGACCGAGTCCTCTCAACCCGCCTCCTTGTTGAGCAATGGCATGGGACAAAGTCAAAATATCCGGAGATGTCTTCTGCAGAAGCGAATAGTCTTGGCTCCCGGCCATTACTGCTCTGACCAGAAAGACCAAAGCCATTCCCTGTGCCAAGGCCCAATCATTATTGAACCCCCCTGCAGCCTTGAAATAGGCTGTTTGCTGCGGCGTGCACGCCAAAGATTCACCCTTAAAGCCCACTTCCTTCAGATAGTGAGTGACCGCTTGGCAAATCACCATAGGATAGGATGAGTGAACATCTATCAAGACACCGTCCATATCAAAAATGACGGCGTCGGCAACTTCCGCCTGCATCACAGCGCGGTTGGTGGCGAAAATCCCCTTCCCCACCTCCCTCAGTTCCAAATTCATCGGCGGAAGGCCTCCCATCCCGCATACTCCAATGACGGGTCTTTGTGTTCTATGACTAAAAGTCGGTTATATTTAGCGATTCGCTCTCCGCGCGCCGGAGCCCCCGTCTTAATCTGAGCGCTATTGACGGCCACGGCCAAATCGGCTATCGTCGTATCTTCAGTTTCTCCGGAACGGTGTGAGACAACAGTCCTCCACCCGGCTTGGTGTGTCAAGCGAATGGCTTGCAAGGTTTCCGTGATGGTTCCAATCTGATTCAACTTAATAAGCACCGCATTGGCACAGATCTCATCAATACCTCTTTGGATACGATCGGTGTTGGTTACGAAAATGTCATCGCCCACCAACTGAATTTGATCCCCTAAACGTTCAGTCATAAGTTGCCAGTTTTCCCAATCATCTTCGGCTAATCCGTCTTCGATCGAAATTATGGGATAATCATGAATCAACCGATGATAATAATCGATTAGTTCCGGCCCGGTTTTGACCCCACCTTCAAAAAAATATCCCGAGTCCCGTTTGATTTCATTGGCGGCAATGTCCAGTGCCAAGACCATATCCTGACCCGGTTTCAGTCCTCCTTGCTCCATAGCCTGAATCAATAGATCCAAAGCGGCACGGTTCGATTGTAAATCGGGTGCAAATCCTCCTTCATCCCCCACGGCGGTTCGCAGCTTTTTTTGTTGTAAAATCTTTTTAAGAGCCTGATAACTTTCCTGTGCCATACGCAAAGCTTCCCGAAAGGTCGCGGCTCCCACGGGAACGAACATGAATTCCTGAATATCAATGTTATTGTCGGCATGGGCTCCACCGTTCAGAACATTCAATAAGGGAACGGGCAGCACTGACGCGTTTAATCCTCCCAAATAACGATATAACGGCTGATTATGCACTCTGGCCGCACCTTCAAGCACAGCTTGCGACACGGCTAAAATCGCATTGGCACCAAGTTTAGCCTTATGCGGACCCCCGTCCAATTCAAGCAGACGCCGATCCAAGGATGCCTGATCGGTGACTTTTTGACCCGTTAACACTGGGGCGATAACCTCATTGACATTGTTTACAGCGCCGAGAACTCCTTTCCCGCCAAAGCGTTCGGGGTTGTCATCCCGTAATTCCACCGCTTCGTGGGCACCCGTCGAAGCCCCGGAAGGAACCCGAGAGACGATTTGGATCCCGCCCTCCAGTTCCAGTTCTACCAATACCGTGGGATTTCCCCGTGAATCAAGAATCTCCATCGCTTGTAACGACTTGATACGGTCTTCCATCACACCTATGTGCCCCCTTTAATCAGCAAAGACTCCCCTGTCATCTCATCTGGTTTGGGCAAGCCCATGGCATCCAATAAGGTTGGGGCAACGTCTTTTAACCCCCCTCCCCGCCTAAGGCTCCAGTGACCCAACAGGGCTTGTTGTCCCGCCAAGATGAACGGCACCGGATTCGTGGTGTGTTGTGTATGTTGCTCTCCATGAGCACCCACCATGACTTCGGCATTGCCGTGGTCGGCCACAATGGCCAATAGCCCACCTTGTTCCAGAACCTTGTGGGCAATCCGCCCGATTTGGGCATCGACCGTTCGAACGGCTTCAGAGGTCGCCTCAAGATTCCCAGTATGTCCGACCATATCACTGTTGGCAAAATTCAACAAGATAAAATCGTTATGGGCACTATTGAGATGTTGGATCACGGTATCACCGATAGCGACGGCGCTCATCTCGGGTTCGAGGTCATAGGTAGCTACCTTGGGAGAAGGTATCAAAATACGGGACTCATTGTCATAGACCCGTTCAACACCACCGTTGAAGAAAAATGTCACGTGCGCGTATTTTTCAGTTTCCGCCACGTGCAGTTGTGAAAGTCCCTGGCGGCTCAGCCACTGTGCCAAATTATTTACCACAGTGACGGGGGGAAAAATATGCGGTAAAGGAAAGTCTTCATCATATTGAGTCATACCGGCTAAATAATGGACGCGTTGCATAGGTCTGGCAAAAGAATCAAAATGGGGATCAGCCAAAGCCCGGGTAATTTGCCGAACCCTGTCCGCCCGAAAATTGAAAACCACCGCCACATCATTTTCGTTTATAACAGCGACGGGTTGCCCTTGAGCATCCACGATGGAACTCGGAGGCACAAACTCGTCTCCGATGCCCTCTTCATAGGATTTCAAAACGACTTCCACAGCGCTCAAGGCGGGAATCCCTTTGCCTTCAACCATAGCCCGGTAAGCTTTTTCGGTTCGGTCCCACCTGTTATCCCGGTCCATCGCATAATAACGCCCGCATACGCTGGCAATGCGGCCAATTCCTACGTCATTGAGAACTTCAGCCAAAAAACTCAAAGAGGATGGAGCACTATGGGGATCGACATCTCGACCGTCAAGCCAGATATGCAAATAGACCTGTTCCAAACCATTTTCTGCCAATAGCTGCAACAACGCTTTCAAATGCTCCTGATGGCTATGTACACCGCCTCTCGACAAAAGTCCCATGATATGGACCCTACGTGTCCGTCCGTGACGGATAATATCTTGAATCACAGGATTTTCCGCCAATTTTCCCTCACGGATACTCTCGAAAATTCTCATGAGATTCTGGGGAACAATTCTTCCCGCCCCCAACGTTAAATGGCCGACATTGGAGTCCCCCATTTGATCTTCCATGAGGCCCACGGCACGCCCGTGTGCTTCGAGAGTCGTAAATAAATATTGCTTTTGTAAAGCCTGCATATTGGAATCTGGCGCTTGGGTTATGGCATTGGCAATGGATGGGGAAGCAATTCCCCATCCATCCAATACCATCAGCACCGTCGGACGCACCACGCTGGTTTTACCCTTCTTTCCCGCTATTGCTCCTACTGGCTGTTATTCGGTCAGGAGCTAATATCCGCCATTTTCAAAAGTTCTTCTACTTGCAATGATGCCCCGCCCACCAAAGCTCCGTCAATATGGGGCTCGTTGAGAAATTGATGGATATTTTTGGGCGACACGCTCCCGCCATATAAGACCGGGATATTATCAGCATCGTCGGGAATCTTTTGGGCCAAAATTTTTCGTATTAAAGCGGCCACGTTATTAGCTTGGGATGGTTGTGGCACCTCTCCGGTTCCAATCGCCCATATGGGTTCATAAGCAACAATAATGGTCCGGAGTGCTTCCTCTGTCGCCTTCGAAAATAAAGCCTCAATCTGCCGCGTAATTACGGAAATCGTCCGGGCTTCTTGATATTCACCTAATGATTCCCCCACGCAGACAATCGGACGCAAATGAGATTCCCAAGCCTGAGCCACTTTTTGACCGATAAGGTCATCACCTTCCGCAAAATATTGGCGGCGTTCAGAGTGGCCCACAATCACCCACTTAGCCCCGGCCTCATGGAGCAAGTAACCGGAAGTAGCCCCAGTGAAGGCGCCTTCCCGACCCAAATCCAGATTCTGCGCCCCCAAGCTCACTTGAGATCCAGAGAGTTCCTGTCCGACGGCCCATAGGCTTGGGGCCGTCGGACAGATCATCAACTGGTTTCGAAGAGTCGTCCCCTTTATGCGGCGAACCACCTCACGGGCAAATGCCCGACTTTCCCCTACCGTTTTATGCATCTTCCAGTTGGCAATCAAGAAACGTTCACGCGTGTTTCCCACCTCCTCTTTATTTTCTTACGGCATGTTTTAGCGCGCGGACACCCGGCAAATCTTCGCCTTCCAGATACCGTAAAGTAGCTCCCCCACCGGTAGAGATATGGGTCAGCCGATCCTTGACACCGGCCTTATTCACTGCGGCCACCGAATCTCCGCCGCCAACGACCACAGCAGCAGATAGCCGGGCCAGTTCTCGGGCCACGGCCAAGGTTCCCTCGGCAAAGGCATCAAATTCAAATACTCCCATAGGTCCGTTCCACAAAATAGTTTTAGCTGAGGATAGGGATTCCGTGATCTTGTGGACGGTCATGGGACCGATATCCAGGGCCATGTCGTCCGTTTCGATATCTTGTACCTGAATTCGGCGCCAGGATGCATCCTTAGCGAATTTCTTGGCTACAATGACATCTGTGGGTAAGATCACGGGAATACTTTGGGTGTGAGCCATAACCAGCAACTCTTTCGCAGTGTCCAAGGCGGCTGGCTCAACCAGGGATCGACCCATGTCATAGCCTTGAGCGCTTAAAAAGGTGTTTGCCATTCCGCCGCCTATGACCAATCCGTCGACCAATTCCAAAAGACGGCCCAACAATTTCACTTTGTCACTGACTTTAGCCCCGCCGATAATTGCCCAATAGGGGCGATCAGGGTGCGTAAGGATCCGATTCAGGGCGTCTAGTTCCCGAGCCATTAACATTCCAGCATAAGCCGGCAAAAGCTCCGGAATTCCAACAATCGACGCATCTTCACGGTGAGCCGTGCCAAATGCGTCATTGACATAAATATCGGCCAAATCGGACAAAAACTTGGCAAACTCCCGGGAATTGGTTTTTTCTCCGGGATGAAACCGCAGATTTTCCAAAATCAGCAATTCCCCTGGTTTCAAATCTCGGCTCGCCTGGGCCACTTGAGGGGACAGAATGTCTGAAACAAAATGGACGGGAAATGGTAGATGATCTCGAAGATAATCCGCCACTGGCTCCAAGGAGTCCTGAGTATTGGGTTTTGAGGGACGTCCCCGGTGGCTTATCGCAATCACACGGGCTTTTTGTTCCAAAAGGCGAACGAGAGTTGGCAAAGATCCCTGAATACGGCTGTCGTCCATAATCCGGCCCGTAGCGGGATCCAAGGGAATGTTGAAATCGACTCGCACGAGAACCCGCTTGCCCTCGACATCCCCCATTTCCTCCATCCGGCGAAATGCATCAGCCATCTTATACACCCTTTTCTGCCACAAGCTGTGTCAGTTCCGCCAGGCGATTGGCATAGCCCCATTCGTTGTCGTACCAGGCAAGAACTTTGACGAAATGATCTCCCACGGCCATAGTTTCCGGCCCGTCCACAATGCTTGAGTGGGGATTCCCTTTGAAATCCGAGGAAACCAAAGGAGCTTCACTATATTGCATTATCCCTTGTAATGACGTTTCGGCCGCTTCCTGAAAGGCCTGATTGACTGAAGCCACGGAAATTGGGTCCCGGGTATTCACACTCAAATCGACAATGGACACCACCGAGGTAGGCACCCGCAGCGACATACCGTTGAGTTTGCCTTTAAGCTGAGGCAAAACCAAATGCAATGCTTTTGCTGCACCTGTACTGCTCGGGATGATATTGATGGCCGCGGCCCGGGCCCGTCTCAGATCTTTATGCGGCAAATCCAGTAATTTCTGGTCGTTGGTGTAGGAATGGACCGTGGTCATCAGCCCGGATTCAATCCCAAACACCTCATCCAGTACTTTAGCTACCGGAGCCAGGCAATTGGTGGTACAAGAAGCATTGGAAATGACATGATCATGTTTCGGGTCATAAAGCTCCTGATTCACTCCCAATACAATGGTCCGGTCTTCATGGCTGGCAGGTGCCGAAATAATCACTTTTTTGGCGCCGCCTCCCAAAATATGAGAGCGAGCTTTTTCGGCGTCAGTAAATAAGCCGGTGGACTCGACTACGATGTCCACGCCCCATTTTTGCCAAGGAATCTGGGCAGGGTCTCTCTCGGCTGAGACGATAATCGCCCGGTCGTTGACGATTAAGTGCGAACCATCCGTCCCAACATCGGCGTCGAAAATTCCATAATTGGAATCGTATTTTAGGAGGTGAGCAATGGTCTGGGCATCCATCAAATCATTGATGGCAGCTATCTCAAAAGTCTGTTGTTTTTGCGCAATTCGGAAAAACCTTCGGCCAATACTGCCAAATCCATTGATACCTACTCTAATCACGCTATAACCTCCTATTGAACTTTAAGAATGAACTTACGCTCGTGAATATTGTAACGAAAAGATTAGAATTCTGCATCCATTTCTTAATGGAATGGGTAGAGTTTTCTCAATTTTATCAGATTGCACGGTAATACTCTGCCATTTCAGGCGAACTCCTTACCGAAAAGTTGTCCTGCCTACGAAGTGCGAGGGGCTATGCCGAACCCCCGGTGAATAAAGCTCTCGTCACGTCTCCCTTCAGGCACAGAAGCATCCCAGGGTCTCTTCACCGATTCAGTTCCTGGCGCCGTCCCGTTACCATATAAATCACCCACTCTCCGAGATTGGTGGCATGATCGGCAACCCGTTCGATATAATTCGCAACAAACAGAAGATAAGTGCCTTGGGCAACCGCTTCGGGCTGGCTGCGCATAATGTCCAACAATTCCCGAAAGACGCGGGCATATAAGTGGTCAACATCGTCGTCGAGACGAATCATTGTCAGGGCTTCATCTATGCTGCGATGAATATAGGCATTTAACGCCAAACGGACCATCGAACTGGTCAGTCTGGCCATTTCCGGTATATCCACCAATGGTTTAATCAAGGGTTCTTGATTCAAGCGAACCGTCACCTTAGCGATGTCAGAGGCATGATCCGCCATACGCTCCAAATCGGTAATAATTTTGAGCACGGTTGAAACCACTCTCAGATCACTGGCCAGAGGCTGCTGCAACGCCAGAAGGGTAAGACATCGGCGTTCGATATCCATTTCCATGCCATCAACCCGATCATCGTCCGCAATGACTTGATGTGCAAGAGGAACATCATGCTCCGTTAAAGAGCGCACCGCCCGCCGCAATTGATCCTCCACCAAGGCCCCCATGCGTATCAATTCCTGTTCCAAATCTGTTAAGTCATGATGGAAAGTCTGACGGACCATGATCCTTTCTCCTCCAATTCACGATCCAACCTGGGCGATCTTCCTAATCAAAGCGCCCGGTAAGAAATTCTTCGGTTCGTTTTTCTTTCGGTGCCGTAAACATGTCTTGAGTATTTCCCATTTCGATTAAACGGCCCTGTTCAAAGAAGGCTACGGCATCAGAAATTCGGGCAGCTTGCTGTAAATTATGGGTTACCATGATCATCGTGTATTGAGATTTCAGCTGAACAATTAATTCCTCGATTTTTGCTGCCGATACAGGATCAAGAGAAGCCGTGGGCTCATCCAACAACAAAACTTGGGGATTGACTGCCAAGGCTCTGGCAATGCAAAGTCGTTGCTGTTGCCCTCCGGATAATGTGCTGGCTCCTCGGCGCAATTTTCCCCGGACTTCATCCCATAACGCCGCCAGTTTGAGACTATCTTCCACCGTTTTCCGTAATTGCATCGAGGACCTTATGCCAAAGATCCGGGGACCATAAGCCACATTATCGAATATTGTCATAGGAAAAGGATTAGGATGTTGAAAAACCATGCCCACAGCACGCCGAAGCTGAGTAACGTCAACATGGTCGTCTAACACATTGAAAGGGCCGATTCGCACAATACCCGCTACCCTGACACCGGAAGAGCGCTCAATCATGCGGTTTAAAACCCGAAGAAAAGTGGATTTTCCGCACCCCGACGGCCCTATAACAGCCAGAATCCGGCCTGCCCCTACGTTAATATTAATATCCTTGATGGCAGGCGCCTGATTGTACCACACCGATAACTGCTGCACTTCGATGTCCGGTGCCACTTTGTCATTCGTGTTGGCCAATGATTCGTCCTTCTTCCGCTCCTACTTCCCATAGAAAATATATTAAAAATATACTCCACTCGGGTTTCGATGGTCAAAAGGCAAGGAACCCGAAGATAAACCAACATACTTGACGAGATGCTCCTTAAAAACATATGCTCCGTCCTTCCCAACCCGGAAAAAGGGCATAGCATGGAGAAAAGATCTCAATATTGCCCGATCTCTTGTATCCGCAGTACTGGGTTTGCCAACACTGACTCTGCAAGATCTTAGAGATTGCTGTTTTTCACCCATCCCGCAAATTTTTGACTGACCCACAGAACGGCAACGACTAATAACAACAAGATCAGACCTGTAGCGGCAGCCACGTGGTCAGCATCCGGCATCAATCCTTCCGTTCTGATGTACCACAAGTGTACCGCGACAGTTTCCCCCGGAGCAGAAAACGCAAATCGGTTTGAGACATTCAGACCGGCGGTATAAATCAATGCCGCCGTTTCTCCCATCAATCGCGCGGTGGCAACACCTGCTATCTCTATAATATCAGCCCAACTCATCGGCAAAATTAAGTGGGTGATGGTCTGCCAGCGAGATGAACCCAGTGCCCAGGATGCTTCTCGCCATCCGTTGGGAATGCGCTGAAAAACCTCAATCGCGAGTGACACAGCATATGGCCAGTTAATAAGGGACAGAGCTAAAATTCCACTCTCCACAGATATCGGCCAGTGCCAGCGAACAATCGCAAAATCGACAACTATCAGGCCGATGACCATTGTCGGTAGGCTCAACACAACGTGAAGTGCCCGATCAAACCACCCGGCCAAAGGACACACTTGATGGTATTCCACGCGGTATAACGCAATGATAACGGCTAACGGCAGAGAAATGCACTGGCTCAGCCCCACCATGATCAGGGTATTGACAATTTCCGGTCCGATGCCGCCTCCGCCCAATTCCCGGGGGGATTTGAACAAAAATTCCATGCTCAGACCATGAAATCCCTGAACTGCTAAGGGTATGATTACGGACAACAATGCCAATAAGGCTCCCGCCCCCACTGACGCCAGCACATAATGCGCAAAGCGGCCTTGTGAAACCGGTTTTAGGGTTTTAGGGGATAAAACGCCCTTACTCATAGGCTCCGTTCTCCAATCCTCATTTCGATTCCAACAATGATGGTCATCACAAACATCAAGAGCAATGCCATAAAATCCAGCACATGGTGTCCCGCAACGCCCGGCGACAATAAGGGGAGATCGGTGAGAAGTTGCGTCGTGAGTGTTGCGCTCGGATGAAGAAGTCCCAAGCCTGCAAATTGTCCACCTATCACCATTTGCACAGCAATTGTCTCCCCGAGGCCGCGGGCAACAGCAATCAACGCTGCTTGTGCCAGACGGGGACGAGCCGTGGGTAAAATAATGTGCCATAGGGTTTGATCTTCGGTGGCTCCCAATCCCACCGACCCCTCCACGTAGGATTCGGGGACATGTCTTAAAGCTTCTAAAGACAGAATGCTGAATGTCGGCAAAATCATCAGTGCCACAACGAGGCTGGCCGCAAGCATTCCATAGCCAGAACTTCCGGTGACAAGACGAATCCAAGGCACGATCACGCTCAGTCCCCACCATCCATAGAGAACGGACGGAACCGACACAAACACCGTTAAAAATCTCACAAAATATCTCCGCCAGGTTCCCTGCAAGATCCGAGCGCCCAAAACCGACAAACCTAAACTCCATGGCAGAGCCATAATCACAGCCAGCAAGGTGACGATCAAGCTGCTAAGTATGAAGGGAGCCAATCCGAACTGCCCTGCCAAAGGATTCCACCGGGACGAGAGAATCGGCGCCAAAAATCCGTGATGACGCGTAAAACGCCAAGAACCCCAGACAATGATGCCGCCAATAAACGCCCATACCACGACAAACAAGGCAAATACCATATGGCTCAGATGATCCATAACTTTGTCAATCCTCATCCTCGCCTCCTTCCCTGCCGTGATCCCGAATAAATGCCGAATCGGGATTTTTCAGAACCATGAGCGAGATACTCGGCCAAATCCCGTACCAAAGGCTGTGCCATTTCGCGGATATAAATGCTGGGTTCGGCATAAAGGGGCCAGGAAGCAGGATTCACGGGGTCGTAATGATATTGGGATAAACTGGTGACAAAAATTTGGGATAAGGGCATGACGGCCTCCACATAGCCGATTGCTCCGGGACTTTCCCGGACTGTTTTGGCCACCGCCCCGTTGGATAATTGAATGATGGCATGAGAGGAAAATTCTCGTCCTCTCATCAACCGCTGGCAAATGACCTGCCGGGCCCCGGAACTCATGGACCGGGAAACGACTATAACGGGAAGACTCTGACCCCCCACCTCTTTCCAGTTTGTTATATCTCCGGCGAACAATGCTTGCGTTTGACCCCATGTCAGGTCCTTCACCCCGATACCCGGATGCATCACAATCAAAACAGCGATGCGTCCCAAAGGGAATCGGTGCAACGGCACCGCAACGTAGCCGGGGGGAGGCTCAATATCCGACAAGGCTAGGTCAACGTGTCCACTGGCAATTCCTTTTAAGCCGGCATAGGATCCTCCCGGGCTGATAGCCACCCCCACATTCCCATGTTGGTCTTCCCACTTGGGCAGAGTAGCCTTCACGTATCCCATTATAGAACTGGCACCCATAATAGAGAGAAAACGGCGTTTGTGACGGGAACGGGCAAAATCCGCCCCCAATGAAATGATGGCTCCGATTATGGGTGCCCCCATGACTTCTATGACAAATTGACGGCGTGAAATCATGCATCATCCAGCTCACTCTCGAATTCCGGTAACCAGAGCAGGAATTCTGTGCCCTTGCCCACCGTACTGTTTACTTCTATGCGTCCCTGGTGGAGTTCCATGATATGTTTCACAATGGCGAGACCCAGTCCCGTTCCTCCGGAAGCCCGAGAGCGTGCCCGGTCAACGCGATAGAAACGCTCAAAAATGCGCGGAACATCTTGGGCCGGAATTCCGATTCCCGTATCCGTAATCGATATGCCCACCATATGATTGGCCACATCCAAAGCCATATCGAGAGTAATGCGTCCCCCTTGTGGCGTATATTGTACGGCATTGGCAACCAAATTCATAAAAACTTCCGCTAACAAATCCGGATCTCCCGCCACCAGCGGCATGTGCGACGGAATCCGATTCTCCAGACGCAAGTGAGCATTGTCAATCCGCGATTGGAGTTTCACAACCACTGAATCAATCAGCACGGGAACATCCACCCCTTCCTGAGACATGGGCATCGAATGATGTTCCATGCGCGATAAGGTCAGTAAATCATCAACCAACCGACTCATTCGGTTGGCTTCCTCGTAGATGAGTTGCAAAAACCGTTGTCGGGAGGGATCGTCCGGATTATCCAAAAGAGTTTCGGTAAAGCCCCGAATAACGGTCAATGGCGTCTGCAGTTCATGGCTAACGTTGGCCACAAAATCTTGGCGCATACGTTCCACCTGCCTTTGCGTGGAAACATTGCGTGCAACCAATACCGCTCCTAAACCGCCAATGGGTTGATTCAAGGCTCCTATCGTGACTTCCACCACAATATTTTCATTGTCCGGAGGGCTCCACACGACCGTATCGCTGCCTCCTTCGCGTGTCACCTTCGTCACCGCATCATCGAGCACCACATCTCGAATCACTTCGAGGAGGTGTTTGCCGATAACCGGTTCATTTCCTAATGCGAATAATTCTGTGGCCGCTTCATTAATCAGAGTAATAGTCAATCCATGTCCCAAGATGATAATTCCGTTAGCCATACTGCTAAGAATGGCTTCCAGTCGCTCTTTGTCTTGTTGCAAGTCGCGAGTTCGTTCTGCCAATACCTCTGCGACCCGGTTCATGCCATGAGCCAGCGAATCAAGGGGGTCGGCCTGATCCAAATAAACACGGGCATGCAAATCTCCGGAAGCCCATCGGTCCACCGTTTCGGTCAGTTGCACAACCGTCTCATCCAGAAGCCTATCCCGCTGCCGGAGCCAATTGGAAAAATGAATGCCCCAAATCCATGCGACAGCAAAAAGAATCCCAGCCTCCAAAGGTCCGTGAGGACCGCGTATGACGAGGCCGCTTATGGTTGCCACCAGTAACAGCATTAATGGCACCAAAAAACATTGGCGGCATTTTTTCATCGAATTGTGCGGGACATCTTCCGATCAAAGAGATATACGACCGTTCCCGCGTCTCCTTTCTTCCAATACAAACTGTGTCCATAATGCTAAACCTCTTAAATCTTTGCCTGATCGTCCTGATTGTTCGAACATGCTCACTTCCGAGCGATGGCAACGTTCTAAGAAAGGTTTTCGGGCTCGCCCTTTAAGACGGGGTCGTTGACATTTCCCTAAACCGGTATCCCACTCCGCGGACGGTTTCAATGAACCGCGGGGACTGTGGATCTTCACGGAGCTTTTCCCGCAAATGCCGAATATGCACATCGACAGTTCGGGCATCGCCAAAAAAGTCCTGGCCCCAGACCTTTACCAGTAAGTCGTCACGGGTAAAAGCTCGGCCAGGATTTCTGGCTAAAATGGCAAGCAACTCAAATTCCGTAAATGTCAATTGCAATGGTAAGTTGTCGAGCACCACTTCCCGTTTATCAAACGCAATTTTCAGTCCATGGTGCTCCACGGCCATTTCGGGCTCTACACTCTCTTTATCTGCAAGACGTTTCGCCCGTCGCAAAATGGCTTTGACCCGAGCAACCAGTTCACGCGGCGAAAACGGCTTTGTTACGTAATCATCTGCCCCCAACTCAAGTCCCAAAATGCGATCCAACTCGTCTTTGCGTGCCGTCAACATAATCACCGGAATATCGCTGTCATGTCGAATGGAGCGACAGACATCCAGTCCGGATAAACTTGGCAGCATCACATCCAGTACCACCAAATCCGGTTTGTCGCTTAAGGCTCTCTTCAATCCCTGTTGTCCGTCATTCTCGGTTATAACCTCGAACCCTTCGCGCCTGAGATTATACGCGACCAATTCCACGATGCTACTCTCATCGTCCACGACCAATACGCGCTGTGGCATATTGCCCTCCTCCTTCGATCTTTGGAAACGAATCGTCCAATGCCGACGCCAGAGTGGTGCCATCCGGCACTTTGGACGGGGGAACAAAGAAATGTCGAGTTTCAACATCCAGTACCAAAACGTTTAATGCTGTCATGTCTTCTATTGCCCTATGAATATGATGTTGCACATCTTCCAGCATTTCAAATAATCTCACCCGGGATGTCGCATCAATTTGCAAAGAAATGCTTAAGCCGGCAGAAGCACTGTGGATCACAACACGGTAGACAGAAAGGACGCCGGGATGCTGACACGCCGCGTGGGTCACAATGGCCGTTATCACAGTATCTGAAATGTAGAACCGTCCCAATCCGGAATATGTCGGCCGCACTATCGATTTTTCGACAACGACCGAGCGCCCCTTACGCTGGAAAATAAAACGGAGAGGATCAATGAGATAACCGGAAAAACTCTTGCGAACTTCCATCGTCAGCGCCGGAATAACATGCTTACCTTGTTCTTGGCGAATTTTTTGCGCCAAACTCCTTTCTTCCCGAGAGCTGACGGTTTCAATGGAAATCCAAGTCACGACCCTAAAATCCAAATCCAGGGCATCCACAATATGACGGATCATATTCATCGAGGTGCCTAAAATCAGTACGGCATCCAATTTCAAATTATTCATAGCCTCCCTCACCTCCAAGGCATGGTGAGGATCCAAAAAAATTGCCCGCTTGACGGCAGCCACCCGAGTTGACTCTCTCTTAGCGGAATAGCCTGCCACAATTCGTCCGCCTATGATCAACAAGCCATCATCGATGATGGCTTCCACGTTCCTTTCCATGGCTACGATAGAGGCACGGTGACTCTTGCCCGTTCCGCTAGCTCCAATTAGTGCGTAAATCCTCATCTTTTTCATCTTCCTCGGCCTGCTCCATGAGTTCTTTTAACAAAGCATAGCGCCATTTCATAAAATCCCAATTCACGTGCTCATTGCGAGCATGCGATCCTTTCCCCACGGCTCCCAGTCCGTCAAGAGTCGGCGAGAGCCGAGCCGTGAAATTCCCGTCGCTGGCTCCTCCCACATTGATTCCCGCCAAGTCGGTGCCACTAAGTCTATCCCAAATTTCCTTGGCCAGACCAAACCAACTCTCGGCGCGAGTGTTGTGATCCATCGGCGGTCTGGCAAATGAACCGTGATATTCGGTTCGGACTCGGTTATCGAATTGAGGTGGTGCGCTTAACAACTGCTGGAGACGGTTGCGTTCTTTTTGTGTTCGCACTCGAATGTCGATAAGAGCCTGGGCCGAACCCGCGACGACATTGGGACGGATCCCCCCCTCTATCACACCAACATTGATAGTGGTGCCGAGAACTCGGTTTTCTAAGCTATAAAGCCATAATATTTGCTGCGCCAGTTCCCTCACGGCACTCGCCCCGTGCTCGGGATCTAATCCGGCATGACTCTCTTTTCCGGAAATCATCATGCGGTAAATTCCCACTCCCGATCTTCCTATCTTCAAGGAACCATCTTCGCCTCCCGGCTCCAAAACGAAGGTGACCGACGCCTGTCTTGCCCGCTTTTGAATAATTCGGTAGCTTGCCTCGCTCCCCGTTTCTTCATCCGGTGTAATAAGCCAACAAAAAGGCGTACCGGGGGACAGATCTTTGATGGCCGCCACACCAATGACCAAACCGGCTTTCATATCCAACACACCGGGACCGTATAGACGGTTTTCCTCTTCACGAAAAGGCATATTCTCCAGTGTGCCCAAAGGCCAAACGGTATCGGCGTGACTCAGCAACAATGCTCCTCTTTTTCCTTCGAGTTCTCGGAAAATCTCCAGAATCGTTCCGTTCTCGGTCTCATGAAAGCGGTGTTTCAACTCCAAGGCAGGTAACTCTTCGACAATAAGTTGCTGTGCCGCTCTGATACCTTCAACAAATCCGGAAGGAGACTCCGTTTGAACGAGATCACCTAAAAGTTCTTTCCATTTGTTATCGTCCCAAATCAATTTCTGGAAACCTCCTTTCGCGTCGTTCGGAATTTGTCAATGGTTGCGGAGAAACAGCAAACACCTCTTCATAAACTAAAAGGTCCCGAATTCTTTTCCTGTCGGGAGCTACGCCAATACCTGGCCCTTTGGGCACACTTAAGGTCCCATCCGCATTCAATACGAACGGTTCGGTGATAATGTCATGGTCAAAATATCGGCTGCTGGCCGAGGTATCCCCTGGCAAAGTAAAGCCCGGCAAGGTTGTTAAGTGCACATTGTGAGCCCGTCCTATTCCCGTCTCAAGCATGCCTCCGCACCATAAGGGAATACGGTGATTTCGGGAAAATTCTTCAATGGCCAAGGACGAAGCATACCCGCCTACACGGCCAATTTTCAAATTGACAACACCCAAAGCCCCGATTTCCCAAGCCTTGGCGACGTCATCTGCCGTGTGGATCGACTCGTCCAGACAAATTGGCGTCGTAATCTCATGCGCAAGTTTACCGTGCTCGATAATGTCGTCATACGCCAAGGGTTGCTCAATCATCATCAGTTCCAGCGGATCAAACGCCTTGAGGTGATCAACATCAAGGAAAGTATAAGCCGAATTGGCATCGGCCATGATGGGAACCTTAGCACCGAGATGTCGGCGCAATAGGGTTAAAGGCTCTAAGTCCCATCCGGGACGGATTTTGACCTTTAAGCGGCGGTATCCTTCACGCCAAAAGCTTTCCGCCACTTGACACAATTGTCGCCCATCCGGCTGGATACCGATGGAGACACCCACGGGAATTGAGGCCACAGCCCTCCCCCCTAATACTTGGCAGAGGGGGCGCGAGAGGCATTTGGCGTACCAATCCCATACCGCGGTTTCCACCGCTGCCTTCGCCATGCGATTTCCTCTCAGGCTCTTCAGCTGATTGAAGATGTCGTAGGGATGACCAATATCGCTCCTTATGCGGGGAATAATATGATCCCGCAGCGCATAATAAGCGGATGCATGAGTTTCCTCGCTGTATAAAGGCTCATCCGAGCTCACGCATTCCCCGTATCCCTCGAGTCCCTCACCGCGCACCGTAATCAGCCACGCCCGTTTGGTCTCTTCGCGACCAAAGGAGGTTTCAAAAGGAGTCTTTAAAGGGAGCGACACGAATTGCATGATGATTTGTTCAAGGTGCATAATCTCCGTCCTTCTTTAACGATGTACACAGCAATGGCATCCAATTGTCATTATCCTACAATGTAGCAAAGTCGTCTCCCAGGGGAAAAGGCCAGTCCCAACACAGAAAAGCTTTCCCGGGTAAACCGGGCGGCATAATATTGTGCCCACTTAAGCGCCTCGGCCGGCTCTTTTTCGCGTAACCGAGAAATATCTTCCGGCAACGGCACCAATTCCCTCGCCCGTGAAATCCGGCATGACGGCCACTGAGGACTGAAACCTACAAAAAATCGGTGTGTCGGGCTCTCGTGATTAATGGTGTCATGAAGAGAACCATAATAATTGGGAAGAAACGCCAAAACATGAGCCTTGAAAATTGTCAAATTAAAGTGCGCATTCGCCTTTTGCAACGGATCAAAAGTCCATCCCACGAAATCATATCCGTTTTGAAGAGCCCAATTTATCTGATATTGTTTGAGTTCTCTGCCGATTCCTCTCAGCCGATAAGACGGCAGCACCGCCATCATATGCGAGTGCAAATACCACAGTCCTTGATAACGGGCTGCAAAGGCTGCCGACATGCCGACCATGCGTTCGCTTTCATTATAAGCTCCCAAAATCAAACCTCCATGATCGGCAAATACTCTCAGCAAACTGATGGGCGTCGTGTGAGCCTGCCACACGGCCTGTTCCACATCATGCACCTGTTGCAGTTCCCAATGCGAATACACCGGGCGAATAAGTGTCTTCATCCAAGTGTGCGGGAACTCTCGGCAGCACGGCAGGCTCTTTCTGCCCCATTCCCGCTTCTCCTTTCTGCAATACTGTCTTGGTGAACGAATACCCGCCATCAGCCCGCTGAATCCGAATACAGAAAAGCGATGAAAGGTCCCTTAAACAAGTCCTGAGCCCATTTTGATCTTACGGGTCTTGTGACGGGGGCCGTTAGAACCCCTCTCCTCTCGGGAATGTCTGCCATCGGCTCTCTCTTCGGGGACGGTCGGCACCTTCGGCGTTTTACCTTTTGCTTTCATGATGCCGACTACGCAGGGTTCGGGACTGAGGAAGCATCCCGAAGCGTCGTAGACCTATGGCAAACGGAGCCAACCTCGCTTTCGTTCCCTCAAGCTCCGCCCTTCAGGCGGAGAGTAGTTGACAACCCTTTTCATTACTTGGCCGGCCGGAGTTGACTAATAATTCTGGCGCTCGCACCCCAAATGGTTCCGAATTCAGTGGGATAGATCACCCCCAATTGCCCCGTCCGGCTCACCATCCATAAGCTTTCCAAAGGCAGCCAGCGAGCTTCCACAACTTCCCGGGAATTGAGATGTGGTTTGGTTTTAGAGCCTATTCCCACCACCCATGGCCATATCCAATAACCTGTGGGGGGGATGACAACCGGTTCAAGGCATCCCATGCATTGCGAAACAGTAATCGATATGCCGACTTCTTCTTCCGTCTCCCTTTGTGCGGTATTCCACAAAGTTTTATCCGCCAAATCTTTTTTACCACCCGGAAAGGCAAATTGCGCAGGATGCTCACGCATCCATGATGGGCGCTGAATAATCAAAGTCCAATATTGTCCCATCTCCTGAGCCAGCAAAACTGCCACCGAAGCCGCTTTCAATTGATTGGGCTTAACCCACACCCTGTCTTCCCCTCCCAAAACCCGTCCATATCTTTATTGTAGCAAAGCCCTTGGCACTCGTAAGAAGAAATTGCTTCTAAGAGATAAAGGCACCTCGACGTTGGGTCCTGTGAGCCTAGTGAGTTGCACGGTGATGGGTCTGGGTCGATTCCGTAGACGATGTGATAAAATGTAAAGTGTAATAGGATACTTTAATTTGACTCATTCCATCGTATCTCTTTGTGCCCGTTCAACTTGAAGATCCCTGCTTGAGTGGACAAAGATTTTGTGAGAGCTGAATCGACCAGAACAATCTGAGTATGAACATATTTGCGTGTAATGGCACACAGACTCGACAAAGAGGCCTTGTACAACAGGAAGGGGAGTTCTCGGCTGGTATTTCATAGAATAATCGTCTAGGTCGCGCTATACATAACCGGTTCGTTTGCTAAGAGTCGTGAAGACGTGAACAATTGGATGATCACTGGGACTTTTGTCGCGACCGCCGCTCTTATTCGCTTCAATACTTTCTCAGTCCCGGCATCTGCCAAGGGAAACCACGCGAACGACAGGTAAAGGACCAAGGTGGCCACACAAAATTAAATCGCCATCCACGGCAGACCGCCAAGGGTCAGGGCCGCAGTGCGATATCTGTGGGTCTCTTGGTACACTAATCACTGGCAACACCCTGTGTTGAGCATCCAACGCAAAATACGGCGCACATGTCTTGACTCGTATGGACTTCTGTCGCGGTATAAGAGGTGCAATGTTCCACAGGCAGCAATGGTGAAGGGCGTGCTCACTCAGCGAAAAAAATCGGCAATATCGGATCGCAGCGGGTGCGGGCCAGTGACCATTTTCCATACCAATCCCCACAAGGATTGATTCAAGGCATATTCCATCGTTATCTGCATCGGCATTTAAGGGGCGGATAACTACAGACATTCGCTCACAAAAACCGTACCGGAGAAAGGAGCAGCGGGAAGAGGGCAGGCCGAGTTTGCCGCAGTATTCCTCCCGGCCCCAAGGCCGCGTTCCCGCGCAAATGGATGAAAAATATAAATCTTGAGGACCTCTTTCACTTCAAACTTGGAGGAGACATCCAAATTTGCCACAGAAAAGACCTGGCCGTTTACGTGGAAAGCCGGGCTGATCGCAAAACCAACGGTTATAATACACGCATCATGAAAATCTGGCCAGGTCAAGAACCCGAAATCTTCACCCAAGGACCTCACGATCACTTCCCCCGTTTTTCCCCGGACGGCCAATGGCTGGCCTTTATCTCGAAGCGCAGCAATCAAAACCAGATTTGGATTATGCCAACGGATGGAGGAGAAGCTCAACAACTCACTTTCATTGACGGAGGAATCGAATCTTTTATCTGGGCTCCGGATTCGCTGACGCTCTATGCCACGGCGCTACTCACCGCAGAGGGGATTCGCCGGGAAACTGACTCTGAAAATCTTGATGAGTACGTGAAATTCAACCAGGACGTTAAAGTCATCACGGAACTGTCTCACAAAATGGACGGCGTCGGTTTTTACGGCAACAGACAACCTCACATTGTGCGTCTGACCCGAGATAATACCCAGAATCCGGTGCAACTCACCTTTGGCCCGTATCGTCACTCCGATTTGGCGATTTCGCCAAACGCCAGCCATTTGTTCTTCAGCGCCCGCTATGGTGAGGATTATGACCGGGAACCCTTTGAGCAACATATTTATTCCCTGGACTTGACCAGTAAGGCTAATGAGCGCAACGCCGTGCCCCAAAGACTGTCCGCGAAAGGAATTAACGCCTATTCCCCTTGCGTGCATCCTGACGGCTCTCATCTCTTCTTTATCGGCTCCCGGACGGAAGATCTCGGCTATGACAATCCCTCGTTGTTCGTCCTTTCCCTTGACCAACCGGAGAACTGTCGTCGGATCGCCCCCAATTGGGACCGTCCTTTCGCCGATGAGTCGTTGTCTGACATGCTGGGTCCCGCCAGTAATCCCTTGCGTTTTGATGAGAACGCAAGTCATATTTTTTCTTTGACAAGCGATAAGGGGACAGTGCAACTGGCCCGCATCGATTGGCGCCGAGACAAGGTGGAACTCTTGAGCACCGGCTCTCACACTTGTTACAGTTATGATCTTGATGCTCAAGGCTCAGTGGCGATACTGGCCGTGAATACGCCACTGAACCCTTCACAAATCGAGTGGCTGGATTTCTCGTCACTTCCGGCCAAAGCCGATGTCTTGATTAATCCCAACTTGGAACTATTGGAGTCAGTCAAACTCTCTAGTCCTCGGCGCTTCCATTACCATGCTTCCGAAGGTCCTGAAATCGACGGATGGGTTCTCCCGCCGGTCAGCATGGAAAACCAGCCAGGACAAAAAGGAGAAGAAAAGTCCCCGGCGGTCCTCGCCATTCACGGGGGTCCCATGATGATGTATGCGGACAGCTTTTTCTTGGAATTCCAGTGGTTAGCGGCACAAGGTTATGCTGTCATCTACACCAATCCTCGCGGTTCTCAAGGATATGGCCGTGATTTTTGTTTGGCCATTCAAAAAGAATGGGGCCATCTCGACTACGAAGACATTATGGCGGGTCTAAACGCGGCTTTAGAAAATCACCCCTGGATCGACAAAGAAAGATTGGCCGTAGCAGGAGGATCTTACGGGGGTTTTATGACTAATTGGATAATAGGGCACACCCACCGTTTCAAGGCCGCTATCACCATGCGCTCAGTTGTAGACTGGAAATCTATGGTTGGCACCGGGGACGGCGGCTGGCACTGGATGCGTCTGGCCGGAGGCGTAGCTCCTTGGCAAAGTGATGATGCTTGGTATCGTCATCAAAGTCCCATCACTTATGTGGAAAATATGACAACTCCCTTGCTAATCGAACATCAGGAAGGAGATTTGCGCTGCCCCATTGAACAAGGAGAAATCCTGTACACCGCCGTGAAATACCTGAATAAAGCCCCCGTGAAATTTATCCGCTATCCCGGTGAATTTCACGGCATGAGCCGTGATGGCAAGCCTTGGCATAGAATTTTTCGTCTCAACAGTTTTACTGAGTGGTTCACAAAGTATCTTTAAAACTTGCGACTAATGCGGAAAACCTTGCGGACAGCCCTAGAGTCTGCCCGCAAGGATATTTTCATCTGATATGTGGCTTGTACTGTCTCGTTAGACCGCTCCGAATATCGTCCTATGGCGACAGACGCCGAACATTTCATTTCCTATGGAAATTGTCACCTCGTAGACCGTTCTGGCGCAAATATGCCCTCCATCTCCTAAAAAGGCTCGCGTTTTAGGTCTATGATCTGCTCCGCTTGCTGCAACAGACCGATAAATCCGTTCAAATTGTAATCGTAGGGCAGGTGACCCGCACCTGGCAGAACCAGTACCGGAAAAGCCGAGTTCACACACGCTATGACCTCGGATAAGGGAAAAAGGATGTCATTGTCTCCGTGAATAGCCACCGTCGGAACCCTGCTCTGGTGAATTCGCTTTACGAATTGCGGTGACTCGTAAAATTGTCGCATCCGCGCCATCTCTTTCGCTCTTCTCCATCCCCAGCGCATCCTTCTACGGGTTTTGACAGGTATATTTTCGGGATTGAGACCCAATGCCTGTAAGATCCGATTACCGTAAAAATCCAGACTTGTCACCCAGATACCCACACGGTTCAACCACGCCCAGGGTGATGTTTTCATCGCATTTTGCGGAGGAAAATACCCTGCACTGGCTACCAGAACCAATCCTCCCACGTCCCGGGGATAGGCACTAACCAATTCCCCTGCCACCATTCCGCCAAAGGAATGGCCAACTAAGACGGGAGAACTTAAATGCAAATGCGCTATCAATTGATGCAATGCCTCCCAAAAATCATCTAGTCTTGGCGTAAATCGAGGCAACTCGGAGTCCCCAAATCCCGGTAAATCCACGGCGAGATATTGTCCTTTTACCGGGTGTCTTTCCAAAAGATCTGCAAAAGCCCAGCGAGATGATCCCATGCCATGAATAAATACCCATGTATTCTCCCCCGTTCCCGGCCAAAAAGACCAAGCAAGACGAAGGGGACGGCCACGCAAGGTAATTGCAGTAACTCTTTTTCGCACATCGGAAAGCATTATTGATTCACCACCCAGGAATATGTGCCCTTGTGAAGTCCTCACGATTTCTTCAAAATGAGTGAGGTTCCCAACACGATAAGGATTCAATACGATATCGGCACCGCTCTATGCCATCTCATTTTGCATTGACACGTCAACTTTACGTCTTGACAGGAAAAACAACAACACGTCTATAGACGTAAGCCTGGCTCTTCCTCGGCAAAGGATCCTAAGCATGCTTCCCTGCCCCGTTTTAAAGTGTGGAGAATGTCTAAACCCCTGGGATGCTTACCACCTAAAGAGTGTATGGCAAATGTGCAACCGCTGTACAACTCGCAAGCATCGCCGATCTGTTTTCATGATCAATTCGAACAGCTTTTGACGCTGATTGATGTCGACCGATTTCAGGGTGTTCTTGCGTTATATAGCCACTCTATGTCTCTATGTCTTCATGTGATGTTTATGGGACCATGTATCGTTCAAAGAGATAATGGTTTAATACCTGAGACAACAATCGACACCCCTGCTTCCCAATCGTAGGCCGCATGGCTTCTCAGCCAGTTAAAGCGTGTCTGTGTTAGCTCAATGACTTCAGCATACTTTTTTCGCATGGATATGGTTTGGCAAGAATTCTGCAGTTCTTCCAGCCACTGCCTTTGTGACCGATGTTCGTTCTGCCTCCATTGTCGGCGTTCGGCAGCGCTGACTCGTTCATCATCCGGCGCCGATCCATATCCCCGCGCATTAAAGCGTATCTTTGTCACACCCAGTTTGCCCAAGAGAGCAAACATGGCACCAGAAGGCCACTGTTTGTTGCCGACTCCCGGTATCGCACTCGTATTTATGCTTGCTTGGATATCTTCCATAAGCTCATGGTATCGTTCTGCGCCGGGGAAGAGTTCCTCATCCGAAACAGAATCCATGCCTAGAAAGCCGATCCCCAGCCGTCCTGTCACGGCTTCTGCAATACTAATGGTTCCACCCGGGCGACACACCCGAAACATCTCTTCGACAGCCACTTCGGGATTCGTCAACACACCTATCCCGGTGTAACTTATCACGGCATCGAATCGGGAATCGCCGAAGGGCAGGTGATAGGCATCCCCCATAAGAAACGAAACATTTGAGATCGCTCTGAGTTGAGCTTTTGCGGTGGCTCTTTGTATGAATTCCGAATCCAGGTCTAAACCGATGATTTTTCCGGGAGCGATACCTTCGGCCAGATATGATGCCATCGTATCAGGCCCACAGCCGACCTCCAAAACATCCATGCCAGGAGCCAATCCAAAGTAGTTCAACAAGATGGGACGCATTTCGGGAAGAAAGCGCATAACTCGAGATTGTTCCAATGACTGGGCCGATTGAATCCAGCGAAACTCCTCTGCCCCCATTACTATCCCCCCAATCACGATTCGCTTTAACATGGCCACACGCGGTGCCATGATTGAACCCGTTGCCCTACTCTGCACTCCTTTAGTACGCCTTGTCCCCTGTGGTATGCATCGCCAGTTATATCTTAAGCCCAACAAAAGTTTTTGGGAGAATCAAGTCTTGGTTCAATAACACTCCCACGGGATCCCGGGAGATATTCCTTAAGACGAACCTGAGGCGGGCAACGGGCCCATTCTAGAGATTCAGGAAACCTTCTGTTGGCGTGCAATCCATATCACAAAAAGAAGATTCATGCAATTGACCCGCAGTAATAGAGAAGGCAGAATCAAGTGTTACGATGGTACATGAGCTATTTGGAACTGCGCGTCACTTGCAGCAATGTCCAAATCATAAGGCCCACTAATGCGGCCAGAGCCCCTGTTAAAGCGATGACCGTACTGGGAATCAGGACTGTATTGGCAACTCCCGCCAACAATCCACCGACAGGGACTCCCAAACCGATAAGTGCTGCTCTGACACTCAATATCTCACCCCGTTTCTCGGGGGGTACGGAAGTTTGAACCAACGTCCTGACAATAGGGGGATAAGCTCCAAAAGAAACACCGGCAATGGCCAAGCCCCCCAAGAGTCCCCAGGGTGTCGCCACCAAACCGGTTCCCACGATCACTACACCCCATCCCACAATCATTGCGGCTAACACGCGGCCGTAGGTCGCGGGCATGCGAATAATTGTGTGCGAGAAGGCCCCGGCGAGCGTCCCTATAGCGTAGGCCATCCAGATGACGCCCAGCAGTGAAGCCGCATGATGCAGTTGTCTGTGGACCAAAAGCGGCAGGCTGACTTCTAGGATCCCATAAGCCCCATTCATCATTAACGCCACAAGGGTGATCAACAAGACCACGCGCGATTGAACGATAAAGGCCAAGGAACGCCCAATCGATGAAAACCAGGACAGGCGGTTCTGTGCAGCCGGGTTTTCCAGGCGCGTAAATCGCGAGTCATTGGGGATCCACATAGTGGCCAGAGCCGCTAACAAAAACGAGGCGGCATCCACCCAAAGAGCTATACGGATACCGCCAAAGGTGATTAACCAGCCGCCTAGGGCGGGTCCCACCACCTCGGGGACCTTGCTGAAGATCTCATTTAGGGCGTTGGCTTTTAAGAGTTGGTCTTCTCCGACATGTTCTGCCATGATCACAAATGAACCCATGGCCGTGGGGGGAATCAAAAAGCCGGCCGCCAGAACGAAACCATAGAGAACGATCGATAAGGAATGGGTCGTAAACAATCCGATCAGCAAAAAGATAGCACTTTGCGCAGCGTTGGCGAGTATGACCGTCCATTTTTTTAACCATCGATCCAGAATAATTCCAAAAAACGGCCCCGACACCAGTCCCGGCACACCATAAAGGAATGCCAAGACCCCCATGTCCACCGAATTGCGAGATTGGCCCATCACTAACCAAAGCAAAGCTATTAAACCCACTTCATCGCCCAATGTCGAAAACGCGTCCGCAAGCGACAGAAGAAGAACCGTGCGATTCTTTATCATCGGTGCTCCCTACCTATCAAGATGAGATCGGTTAATTATCCCAGGCATATTGTTTGATTATGCCAGACTCAGTCGACAAACAAGTCCATTAACACCGCCGGGATTTCTTCGGGGATTGAATGACTGTGGCTGTGAATCAAATTCATTCAATAGTCTTATTGGATTCAGACAATTTCTTGTGTCGACCTTTTGCGCGATACTGGCGTATGATTGAGGTGAATTATATAGGACAGCATAAGGGTTGTTACCGCGTTTTCCGCTCTGCGGCTTGCCAAAGCCGGTTCACTGCTATTGACGCCATGAGGTGGTGATTTTTCACTGTGAGATCCCCTAGCCCTGTGCTCGGTACTGGGAGTAACGTCGCATCTTCTTTGTCGGCATTTCTTCTATCGCACCCTTTCGTCGTGGGGCATTGAAATGTGACGGAGAAATCCCCGGAACCTATGGTACCCAGGGAGTTCGAAACAAGTGACCCAATTTTATTTTTCCATGTCTCGCCGCTTATAATCGGCCCTTAGCATTCAGTTCAGCCAAAATGGCCCGGACTTGATTCACATCCAGTGGTCCCGCTGCTTGCTCGATGCCATCCACCACCCCACATGCGCTCACCACTCGCGCCACCTGTCCTAAAGCCCCTGAAATTGCGGCCAACTGAGTCAATATGGCTTTACAGTCTTCATCCCGCTCCAGCATGGCTTGAACCCCGCGGGCCTGGCCTTCAATCCGGCGCATCCGACGTATTAAATCATCTCGATCCCAATATTTTGCAATTACCGGGTGCTTTTCTGTATCCATATATTTCCATTCACCACCCTCTGTGTTTGTAGAATGTCCGGCTTGTAGTAAAAAAATGCCGTATCGTTGTACTATTATATACCCTGCCTGGTATGAAAGGGAGATTGTGTGTATATATTGTTATCTACCGTTCAGCTCTTCTTCGGGTAATTGAAACACATTGGAAACAAGTTATGTGTTTAATAACAGTAAAGAAAAATGTCTCAATAAAGAACCGTAGTTAAATATGGTCTACTAAGTACAGAGAGTACCGGTTGAATAACAGGCGATCTCACTGGAAGTTGGGAATTTTGGGTATCAATCGAAGGAGGTTTGGGTGCCCATGCTGACAATTATGATTTGTCCCAAGTGCCGTCGTCATCCGTTACGTACCGTAACCAATCACATTTCTGGTGATGTCTACAAGATTTGTGACAACTATCCGATCTGTTCATATGTCGAGGATTTGGAGCCATGGATCCCGGTTGACCTGATACAAGTGGATCGATCCTTGATGCCCATCAATCGTCACACGGCCTGAATAATCAACTCTGCCCCTTTGATCTGAGAGAGGAGTTTCCAACCATACCCGCTATTCTCCTCACCAACCGAATGGGGAATTGAGCGGGATGTGGTTTTTTAGCGAGTTTTTATCATAAACAACTCAGTCAGGCGGAACTTCTTGGTTCCGGCCTTGAGCTGAATTTCGTCAAAGTGATCTATTAGGTATGTCAGACAACCATTGGCGACTATAAAGTCGCCGCTTAGACCGAGATTTCTCGACATCTATCTTCACCGCCATTCAATATACGGCACGATAAAATTTCTTTAATGGTATAATTCTAAAGAAGAATCGGGCCGGGCATGTTTGCAGATATTTAAGGGAGGGCAGATTAGCCGTGATTTTGGTGACCTTTTTTGATCCATTTGGCGGCCAAAGCATCAATGTATCCCAAGAAGTTGCCGCCAATCTTCCCCACCGAAATGATATCGCAATCAGAGGACTTCGCACGTCCAAGCAAGACGTTGAACAACAAATCCCCCAGTGGATTTTCGAAGTCAAACCCGACGCAATTTTAGGATTGGGTCAGGCTCAAGGACGCACACTTCCCACCTTAGAACGTATCGGCATCAATTTGATCGATTCCCCAACCGAAGATAATAGAGAGACCGTTCATCTCGATCAGAGTATTGTTGCCGATGGTCCGAGTGCCTACTTTAGCACCTTGCCGCTTCGCTATATCCTCCACGACGTTCGGGCTCACAATTTGCCGATAGATCTCTCATTATCTGCCGGAGCTTTCATGTGCAACCAAGCGCTGTATTTGATGCGACACTCTGCCCCTAATATTCCTGCAGGATTTTTGCACTTACCTCTGTTGCCCAGTCAAGCCGTTCACATCTCTCACGTACCTACTATGGCCCTTGATGATCAAGTTGCTGTCGTTCGTATCATTTTGGATTCGATTGCGACATGGTTAGGCAATAGTATCTAGAGCCATCCCTATCCTAATCCTAGCTAGGCGCTAAGCGGTACACAAGAGGCTGAACAATTCTCACCAGACTTGGCGCAATACAAGACTCCGAGTTCTATAGGCAAAAGACGATGGCCCGCTATTTTTCTCTCACCAATGAGAATGTGGTAGACTCCATTTAGTGACTTGAGGTGGACACCTGGTTCCGGTCTTAATCATGCCCACAGACAAGCAAAATACCTTATTACGGCACACGTTACAACCTTATCATCAGGGGTACAATGATGTCTGTACAGTGATTTGCCAATCAAAATCGAATTTCCGCCAGTTTTAGTCCGATATCTTCCGGTGTCGATCAAAGCAATCGGGCGGGGATTAGGTTGCAAATACTACATAGCAGCAAATCTACATGAGTGGAGTACCCGGTGGCGGATGGCACGAAGCATGAGGTGCAGGGTCGGGATCTTGATAATCCCCTGTGCCAGGTTAAGCAACATGACAGATCGTTCGCTTCCGGGAAGATGAGGAGGGTTTCTATGTCAATTTCCGGTTACTACCGGTATCCGGCCATTGCTCAACATCGCATAGTTTTTGTCAGTGAGGACGCGCTATGGAGTGTGGACCAGGACGGAGGGATGGCCCGGCGTTTGACCTCCGGGTGGGGTTCTGCCACACGCCCCATTCTCTCCCCAGATGGCAAGTGGATCTGTTTTGTCGGTCGCGAGGAAGGAGATAACGAAGTATATCTCATGCCTGGGGACGGAGGGGAAGTGAGGCGACTAACCTATTGGGGGGCCACGACTCTGCCTGTGGGGTTCCATCCGGACGGATCTTTAATCATTTCATCCAACCATGCTCAGCCCTTTCGATCCCTCTTTATGCTCTACAAGCTCCCCTTGAACGGAGGAGAGCCCGAGGCCATGAATCTCGGTCCGGCTAATAACATGGCCTTTGGTCCGACAGGGGGAATCGTCTTAGGGCGCAACACCGCCGATCCTGCCCGATGGAAAAGGTACCGGGGAGGCACTCGAGGCCAGTTATGGATTGATGCCGAAGGTAAAAATCAATTCAATCGCTATGACGGGGTCAACGGGAATTTTGCGTCTCCCATGTGGATAGGCAACCGAATCTATTTTATTTCCGACCATGAAGGATACGGCAACATCTATTCGATTGACCCGAGAGGAAACGCCTTGCAGCGGCATACGGACCATGAAAACTATTATGTGCGCAATGCCTCCGCCGATGGGCAATATATTGTCTATCACGCGGGAGCAGAGTTGTATGTTCTGGACCCCACAAGCGGAGAAAATTCCCATTTGAATATTGAATATCTGAGCCAACGAACCGAAACTGAACCTTATTATGTCAAAGCTCGTGACTTCGTTACGGAATATGCCCTCAATCCCGACGGTTCCCAAATCCTTGTAACCACGCGAGGAAAATTGTACCAAATGGGAAACTGGGAAGGTCCTGCCAAACCTTTAGGGGCACAAGACGGAGTCCGTTACCGTTTGAGTCAATGGGTAGCCGATAGTTCCCGCATTCTCACAATCTCTGACGACGGAGGCGAAGAAGGCCTGGAGATTTTGGATACCACCGATAATACCAGGACACGCCTGCCGGGAGCGATCAGTCAGGCCGATCTGGTAAAAGTTTCACCTAATGGACAATTCGCTGTCGTGACTAATCAGCGCCACGAATTGTGGTTCGCAGATCTTGCCTCATCCACCCTCACACTCCTCGACTCTTCGGATTATGGGCCGATTCGCGGAATGGATTTTTCTCCCGATAGCCGTTGGGTGGCCTATGCCTGCCACCAATCTGCCAAAATGTGTGGAATCAAGGTCTATGACCTTGTAAACCATGAATCCCAGTGGATTTCTCGTCCGATTCTTATCGATTCGGATCCGGTGTTTGATCCAGGAGGCCATTTTCTCTATTTTTTGTCGTACCGGGTGTTCGATCCCGTCTATGATAATTTGCGCTTTGATCTAGGATTCCCCAAGGGAATGCACCCCTATGTGATTCCCCTGAGCCAAAGTCAACGATCGCCTTTTCTTCCGAGTGCGCATCCTCTAAACGAACCGACAGACAAGGCGGACAATCCGAACAATGAAATCCCCGCAATCAGTATCGACTTTGAGGGTATATTGGATCGGGCCATCCCCTTTCCCGCCCCGGAAGGCATCTATCGCCAACTCGAGGCAGGACATGACAAGGTCTATTGGACAACAATCGAACCCCATGGGAGTTTGCAGCACTCGTCGTTTGACACACGCATCGCGCAAGATGCCACCTTACATGTCTATTCCTTTAAGGACTTAAAAGAGGATGTCTTGGCATCTCGCATTACCAATTTTGGTATCAATGCCAAAGGCGACACCTTGGCCATTCGTCAAGGCAAGGCCTTGCATATTGGCAAGGCTACAGACAAACTCGAGGACAAAAATTCCGCCAAACCGGGACGGGAATCGGGATGGGTGGATATTAATCGCATTGCCTTGTCTGTAAACCGGCGAGCGGAATGGGAACAAATGCTTCGTGAAGCCTGGCGTTTGATGCGAGACAACTTCTGGTCTGAATCAATGTCCGGCATTGACTGGGAACAAATCTTTTTTCGTTATCAAAGTTTGTTACCCAAAGTGGCTACTCGCTCCGAATTTTCCGATTTGGTTTGGGAAATGCAAGGAGAACTCGGCACCTCCCATGCTTATGAATTAGGAGGCGACTACCGTCCAGAACCGAACAATCGTATTGGTTTCTTGGCCTCTCAATATCATTGGAATCCAGAATTTAACGGCTATCAGATTATGCATATTGCGCGGGGGGATAACGCCTATGAAGTCGAGAACTCGCCCCTTTTGGCACCAGGCGTCGGAATTCAGGAAGGAGACGTCATCACCGCGATTGACAATAGACCCCTTGACCCGCAAGTGCCTCCCACCGCCCAATTAATCAATAAGGCGACACGGGAGATTCAACTAACCGTTATCCACCCTCAAAGCCGAATTGTGCAGACCCCCATTGTTGTGCCGCTTGCACAGGAAATGCCCGTCTATTACCGGCAATGGGTGAATTCCAATCGTGAAAAAGTGCATAAAATGTCCCACGGGCGATTGGGTTATGTACATATTCCGGATATGGGTCCCCGCGGTTTCGCAGAATTTTACCGTACCTATCTTCCTGAATGCGAGTACGAAGGACTCATTGTGGATGTTCGCTTCAACGGAGGGGGCCATGTTTCGCAGTTGATTTTGGAAAACCTGCAACGACGCCGCCTCGGTTACGATGTTCCCAGACACGGGCAGCCTGAACCCTATCCCCAAGACAGCGTGTTAGGTCCCATTGTGGCTTTAACCAATGAATACGCCGGTTCCGATGGTGATATCTTTTCTCATTCGTTTAAACTCATGGGATTGGGCCCCTTAGTGGGACAAAGAACATGGGGGGGAGTGATTGGAATCTGGGTTCGTCACCGGCTCGTCGACGACAGTATCACCACCCAGCCTGAGTTTTCTTTTTGGTTTAAGGATGTGGGATGGGGTGTTGAAAACTATGGAACCGATCCGACGATTCCCATAGAAAACACTCCGGAAGACTATCTTGTCCAAAAAGACAGGCAACTGGACCGGGCCATTAAAGAAGCTCTAGATTCTTTGAGTTCTAACCCCCCTCAAATACCGAATTTCAGTGACAAGCCCCGTCTTTCACCGCCCTTTTTACCGCCCAGATAGAACCAAGATGGTTTTCCGGTTTCCTTCCAGCGGCAAAACCGGAAAACCCAGTTAAAGCTGGTGTCTTTGGAAGGGTCGTAAATCTCTTCGAATCGTAGGCTGTCATGAAAGACGGAATGTCACATCACAAAGGAGCGGAGCAACCAGATGAATGTCCCATTGACTCGTCGAAAAGAGCGGCAATATTTCACTGGGTTCCTTTCGCCAGCACAGATCAAGAGAATTAGTCTACTCATTCTTCCACAGCATACACTGTATGGTAGGCTAGGGTAGGGATAGCATTCTTTAAGGAGACTATTTATGTCGGGAAAATTGTGGGATTTCGTGCGCCCATGGCAATGGGGAGCAGAGTATTTTCGCGTGGTTCGCCCACGTGTTATTCATCTCATAGCCCAATTACATCAACAAGCACAAGATATCCCAGATTCAGATTTGCGTGACCAAGCTCTCAGTTCCCTTAAGACCAAACAGTTTCACTGTGAGGGAGGCGGAGTTTATGGCGGACCTTCACGCGATCCCCACGGCTACCTGTTGGAATTTCTAGTGCCCTATCAAAGTTTGTGCGACTATCTCGACACCGTCACAGATCGCGGCCCGTCACAAGACCCGGACAACTTGCGATGGCTTCACCAAGCATTAATTGATGCAACCACCCCTTATGCTCCTGTGCGTGACTATTACCGTGATCACCCCCGTGACGACGACGGGGGCTACATGGCTTCTCTGGTGCTGCGCTCACAAAGAGCGCTGGCCCGTTTTCCGGGTTATGGCATAGTCCAGGATAAGATTATGCGTTTGGTTCGTCTTTATGTAGACTTGCAAGTATACAAACATGGGCCGGTATCCACACGACTGGAACGATTAACGACATGGTTTCACAACCAATCGGATCCCCAAGACGGTCTCTTCTGGTGGGAATTCGCCGCAGCATCGGGCAGCACTCTGGGCATCTTTGCCCTGCTCACCATGGCTCTGGAACCCACTCCGGACAGACGTCAAGTCGAATCATTATACGGTCTGTATTTTCCTTGGATTGGCGCTTTGCATATTTTATTGGATTATTTGATTGACCAACAAGAAGACTTAGAGGGCGGAGACTTGAATTTTGTCACTTATTATCAAAATAGAGAGCAGGCAACACTCCGCTTGCAAAAGATCTACCGTCATATTGTGCATCAGACCAACTCCTTTCCGGACGCGGCCTTTCACCGCTACGTCGCTCGAGGTCTCTTAGGTTTTTATCTTTCCGACCGTAAAGTGCGCCATGACTTAAACCGTCCCGCATGCCAATTACTCGCCACGGGAGGAAGTGTGAGCATCGGGGTCTGGCTGGCCGCCCATGTCGGACGAGCGCCGTAATTTCTTAATCATGGCCCGGGCGATGCGCAGTTCGGCATAGGTATATTGGCCTTCCAATGCGGCAAACAGGCTTTTCAGTGACATCTCCGGGTTTTGATTTAATACTGTCCGGATCTTCTCTCGAATCTGAGGATGAACCATACTGTCCCCATACCATTGCCATGCCCGAGTGCTGTCAAGGAGAATCCATTCTTCCAAATACCCTATAACGGTCGATGGCTTGCGATTGATGCGTGCGGCCACTTGAACCAGCGGCACGCCTTCTGAGAACAGATCCCATGCTTGCTCTTTGGGCGTTTTGGCACTTTGAACCATCTCAGAAGTTTGATGACGTTGCAGTAAAGCCACAAGATCTTCCCCATAACATGATAATTTGACCGAGCCGATGCCGGGACATTGACGCAGTTCATCCAAAGTTTTGGGAGCACGCACTGCCAGCAGACGAAGAACTTTATCACTGAAAATGATGTAAGGGTTCACGTGATCTTGTTCCGCCCTGTGCTGTCTCCATGCACTCAGTTTTTGCCATCCATCCAAGATTTCGTCTTTTTGTCCCTCATCCTGGTTCCTGATGCCCTGTAGGCAGATGTCACAACATTCTTTAGGATCAGGTCCGGACGAGGAGGATTGGCCAAAATAAGCCGAAATACCCTCATGTCGACATCTTTGTGTTTCGATGTGAGTCTTCATGCTTTCAAACTGATTCAGACGATGAAGATACCGCCGCCGAATCCGATCTCCTATAGCTGAAATCATCCAGGGCCGAATAGGTTTTTTCACCGTTATCAAGGCTTTATGGCCTGTTTTTGCCAGAAGTTCAACGACTTCCATTTCCTCAAGTGACATTAACAGCACTTCCCCTATGGGTTCGTGCTCAGGAATATCATTCTTTCCCCTCGCATTAAAATCCCACCACCATGGTTTGCCTATGGGGCAATCTTTAAGCATGGACATCACATCCTCGACGGCTTGGATACGGGGTTTTTCGCGTAAAAGCATGCGGTGACGTTGGATTATATCCCCTGGGGTGACAATAAGCCGGGCCCAAGCTTTATGGCCGTCTCGCCCTGCGCGGCCCCATTGCTGCGTGTAGGCATCCAAGGAGGGGGGCATGCCAATATTCAATACCCCCCGAACGTCACTGCGGTCAATACCCATACCGAAGGCAGTCGTCGCTGCTACCAGGCGTAATGATCCTTTCGTAAAATCTTGATGCACTGCCATGCGTTCTCTTTGACTCAATCCCGCGTGATAGATGCCAACCCTTTCCCTAAACGAGCGACTGAGCCACTGTCCCCAATATTCGGCTTGCCTGCGTGTCCAGGTATAGACAATCACTGCCCCCGATTCCTGATTGATGGCTTTATGAACTGCCAGATGTTTTTCCTCGATGGTGTTGGCCACATGGACACCCAAAAAGATGTTGGGACGATCCATAGACTGCCGGGTCACCCGCCAATTATGGGCATCAAGATCTAGATGGCGCATAATATCCTCTTCCACAACAGAAGTGGCCGTCGCGGTCAGGGCTAAAACCGGAGGATTGCCGATAATCCGGCGAAAGCGGCCGATTCGCCGGTAATCGGGACGAAAATCATGCCCCCATTCAGAAATCGAATGCGCTTCGTCGACTACCAACAAACTGCAAGGCAAGGTACTGACTTCCCGCAGCAACTCAAGATGTGTTAGTCTCTCCGGGGCCAAAAAAACTAGCTGCAACTTTCCCGAACGCCAGGAGTTTAATACTTCGCGGCGTTCTTTCGGAGCATCCCAATGACTCCATGTCATGGCCCTAATACCCAAATCTCGCATGCGCTGGGCTTGCTCTTGCATCAGGCTGAGCAAAGGCGAAATCACCACAGTCGGCGCTGGTAATAGAACACTGGGCAACTGATAACACAGAGATTTTCCGGCTCCTGTGGGCAAGATCGCCAATTGGGAATAACCCATGAAGACATAGCTAATAATTTCCTGTTGTAAAGGGCGAAACCCCGGAAGATGAAAAACCTGGCGAAGGGTCGATGTAATAGCTTTATGCGTTGACTGAGAGATGCCTATTGTATTCATAACTTTTAATTCGCCATAAATCCAAGAAGTTCCTGTTCCCTAAATGCAACTTCATAGGACTCTATCGAAGAAATTGAAGATGCTTATCAGCGTACGGAATTCCCATAAGCCAACCGTTTGTTATCGGCCGCCAGGTAAAAGACCGACACCTTTATTACAAAGACCTATGTCGGATTTTGCCATAGAGTCACCTCCCCCTTAAGTCGATTCGATCAGGCAACGGGAAATCCGTTGGATGATCACTGTATAAAAGCATCATGCCGCATATCCCTTATTGGGCCTGATCCCCACTTCATGGGTCAAAAAAAGAAGGTGGGAGCCAAGGACTTTCTCTGTTCTTGGTCCCCGCCTTCACACATCCTTACAGATTTAATACGACAACACGCGGGTACGTCATTTCCAACACCGCATACTCGGGTCCTTCACGCCCCAGACCCGAATCTTTTATGCCGCCATAAGGCATATTGTCGGCGCGGTAGGATGATGAGTCATTAATGATCACCCCGCCCACTTCCAGCCTTTCGGCACAGTTCATGGCTACGGGCAAGGAGGTGGTAAAAACACCGGCTTGTAATCCGTAACGGCTGTCATTGGCCCACTTAATAGCCTGATCGATATCGTCATATGGCACTAATCCCGCTAAAGGCGCGAATGCCTCTTCCGCCATGACCTGCATGGAGGGTTCGACATTCACCAAAAGTGCGGGGGTCATGAATGTTCCGTTTTTTTCCGCAGGAAGAACGGCTTTGGCTCCTTGGTCTAACGCATCGGAATACCATGACCAGGCTCTTGTCGCTGCCTCAAGGGAAATCATCGGGCCGACGTCCGTCTGAGGATCTTCGGGATCTCCCACCACCAACGCCCGAGACGCCCGGATCAGCCGATCTTGAAAAGCATCGAAGATTTTACGCTGAACATATATCCTTTGTACGGCAATACAAACCTGCCCCGCATAGCCGAAAGCCCGTGCGGCCAAAATTCCGGCTGCCAAATCCAAATCCGCGTCCCCGTGTACGATGTTGGCAGAATTATTGCCCAGTTCCAGGAGCACCGGTTTGAGCCGGGCTTGGGCACGAATCTCTTGTCCGACCTTTTGTGATCCGGTGAAACTGATGAGTTGAACGCCGGGATGAGAAACCAGCTCTTGACCCAAATCCGGACCCGATCCCGTCAAAACACTCAGCCACCCGTTAGGCAAACCCGCATCGGCCATGATCTCCGCCAGTTTCATGGCAATCAAGGGTGTTTGGGGCGCCGGCTTGAGAATTACCGCGTTGCCGGCCGCTATAGCCGGAGCAACCTTATGCAACACGAGATTGAGGGGAAAATTGAAAGGGGTAATTGCCAATACCGTGCCGTATGGTTTTCGCAAGGTAAAAGCCAGACGCTTTTCCGATCCGGGATTTCCTCGCACCGGAACTTCTTCACCATGCAAAGTTTCGGCCGCCAAAGCAGCGTAATGCAAGGTCTGTTGCCCTCGGCTCAGTTCCGCACGCGCATCTTTCAAAGGTTTCCCCGCCTCTTGAGAGATGAGATGTGCTAAGACATCCAGCTGATCTTGCAAAAGAGCAGCCGTTCGCTCCAATATTTTCGCCCGCTCATGAACCGGGATCGGATGACGCTTTGCCCGTTCGGCACTATCGACCGCAAGACGGATCATCTGCGCATCGGCCTCCCCGGCTTCGCCGATGACCGTCTGACGATACTTGTCATAAACCGAATAGGCCTTTGAAGTTGTCACCCGTTTTCCGTCAATCCATACTTCTCCCATGTCATACCTCCGTGATCTCTTTGCCGCTTTACGGCGCAAAGTTCTGGACTCGGCCAAAAGTTGAGCCGCCTCACGAATTCCCACAAGTTTCCTGACCAACAGCCCGGAATGTTCCTTTCACAAGGAACATTCCACTCGAGACCGCGTAATCCGAACAACTTAGGACAATGCCTTATCCCAATCCGTAATCAGATCTTTACCGTCTTCGATTCCAACAGATAATCTAATGAGCCCCGGAACAATACCTCTACGCATTCTCTGTGCTTCCGGCACCGCACTGTGTGTCATGGTTGCGGGATGGCTAACCAAAGATTCTACCCCTCCCAAGCTTTCGGCAAGTTGAAACAGATGCAACTTACCCATTACCCCATGAACTTGGCTGATATTTCCCGGCTTTAACACAAATGATATCATCCCTCCCCCCCTTCGCATCTGCTTGCGGCCCACAGGCTGTGTCCATGGATAATAGACTTCCTGTACTCGCGAATGATTGCCCAGAAATTCCGCCAAGTCTTCCGCGTTTTGGCTATGCTGCTCCATCCTCAAAGCCAAAGTCTTCAAGCCTCGTAGAATCAGCCAAGCATCAAAAGGTCCTAATGTCGGCCCCGCCGCATTGCGCAGAAATCTCAAGTGGTCCTGCCATCCGCGGTCGTTGCCGATAACGGCTCCGCCTATGACATCAGAATGACCGGCAATATACTTGGTCATGGAGTGGACTACCAAATCAGCACCCAAGGTCAGCGGATTCTGCAGATAAGGGGACGCAAAAGTATTGTCGATAACCACGCTCAGCCCGCGGCTATGAGCTTCTTGGGACACCTTCTCAATATCGGTGACCTGAAGCAAGGGATTAGAGGGGGTTTCAAACCAGACCAAACGAGTTAAGGGATCAATTGCGGAGGTCCATTTGCCGTCAAAATCACAATAATCTATATGGTATCCTTGAGGGCGGTAAACTTGTTCAAACAACCGGTAGACGCCTCCATAGAGATCGTGACCAGCCACAATGTGCTCACCCGGAGAAAGACGACGTAAAATTGCATCACATGCCGCCATTCCCGATCCGAAAACGACCGCGTAACGACCTCTTTCCAAAGATGCTAGGGTATCTTCCAGTGCCTCACGGTTCGGAGAATCACCGCGCGCATATTCGTATTGCGGTGCATTGTCATCTACACTTCTTGCATATGTACTGGTTTGATAGATTGGCATCGTTACCGATCGTGATTGGTCTATTGACGACCTTGATTTGTGAATGGCCTGTGTACTAAATCCCCATTCCGTATCAGATGTGTGCGTCATGCTCACCACCCTTCCTCATTTTCGGACTGTCTATCCACATGTGACATACTCTCACCCCCTACGCTCACGCTGAGAGGTGGGGGCTTCTTGGGACGTACCCGCTAATGCTGGCATAATGACCAAGCTATCCCCGTGTGCCCCACGGTTCTTGATGATGGATCAGGCTAGATCCAGCATCCGACACCCTTCATTTTGGGTGTGGATGGCGGCATTTTCGTCCCGGTCTAATTCTGCTCCACCGTGAGGGCACACCCCAACACGATCGGCCCATGTGAGTTCTTTGTTCTCATGTTGGCAAAACCGACAGCGTTTACGGGATGGAAACCATTTGTCTATCACGACGAGTGGTTTCCCTGGCTCGGCCAGTCTGTACGCGAGAAAGGCTTTGAACATGCCGAACTCATTATCATGCGTGGATTTTCCCATATGAAACCTTTGTTGTGCCATTCCCCGCATATTTAAGTCTTCCCTGGCACCTGCTATGTAGGTATTGGCTATCTGCCGGGACAGCTTTGGCCAGAAGTCTTGGCGTGGATTGGCGACTTTTTCGTGCAATTTGGCGACTGTAAGACGTTGCTTTTCCCGGTTCTGACCGCCTTTTTTACGGTGCGATAATTGACGTTGGGCTTTTTTTAGTTGGGCTTCTGCTTGACGATAGCATTGGGGATAGTTCGCGGGGGTTCCTTCGCTATCCACATATAACGACGGCGATGAATAATCCAACCCCAATACCGTCTCTGTAGTGGGTTCTACGGGCTGAATACTCGCGGCGCACTCCACCAACACAGAAACGTCGCAATTCCCCCGGGGTGTTTGGCTGATGGTTGCCGACTTTATGACGGCGTTCTTCGACAACGGACGGTGCCGTCTAATCCGGACATCTTTCAGCTTCGGGAGTCGGAAGGTTTGGCTGTCAATGAGTCGCATCGTCCCCCCTTGATTGTTCGTGTTCAAGGACTTTTTATCATGATGCTGGCTCTTGAACTGCGGAAAGCCTACGGATGGATCACGGAAGAAGTTCCGGTAAGCCGTCTGCACATTTCGCTGAGCATTGGCCAGAGCCAGACTGGCTACGTCTTTGAGCCATGCGCATTCTTTTTTGAGATCGACCGGAAGCACATATTTCTGTTTCTCCGAGGCTTCCTTATCATCCTGGCATGGCGCATAGATTGCCTGGCGATTCGCCAGCATTCGGTTATAGATAAAACGTACACATCCCAACGTTTTATGGATGAGAATTTCTTGCTCCGGATTGGGATAGAGACGATATGGAAATGCCGTGTTCATAGCTTTTCACCTCGGCTTTCAATCTAACGTCTGACCACTTCCATCGGCGCCCCGCCCGTTGTCAGCAAACAGAAGCTCCTCGACCAAAAATATTCTTTCCACAGAGATTTTTTGATCACGGAATGTTCTTTTTTGATCAGCCGTGATGAGGTGCTCTTATCGGCATTGATGAATTTGGACAATGCGCTGTTCGGTTGTGCCTTGAACAAAATATGAACGTGGTCTTTCTCGTGATTCCATTCCTGCAATGTAATATGGTAACTCGGCGTAATATACTCAAATATTTCTTGGAGACGATTCGATATTTGTATCGTCAATCACTTCTCGACGATACTTGATCACTAAGACCAGGTGATAGTACATCAAGAACACTGAATGATTATTTCATGGCGATGGGCATTTTGCAAACTACGCTTCGCCGGTGGCCATGCATCTCCCGCCTATAGAGGACAGGAGACTTCTTGCCGCACGGGTTAAACAATGCTCAACAAAAAACTCAACTGTTTACCAATACCGCGTCCCATGATACATCCAGAACCTGTCCGGTGGGCAACAACTTGAATTTGAATAAGGCCAGGCGTGTGCTCGGATCAAAATACAGACGATCAAACGCCTCGTTCGACAAAGGAGGCAGATAAATATAAACCTGCCCGACCAGCGTTGTTGAACCTAAAACATGGGGCATATAATGAAGCCTTCTTTCGATCCCCGCAACATTAATGGGGACCTCCAGACTCACATAATAGGCATCAGAGCCATTGTAATACGCCGGGCCGTAATTATAGTACCCCGGAATCTTTCCACTCCCGATATAATTGCCGTTCCCTGTGACCCTTAAAATATTGGTTCCGATATTTTGTCCGGACAAGGTGGAAGTATTGACTATCTTACGCACAGTCAGAGGCATATTCCCAATGGTATTCTTCGTCCCACAGCCTGTTAATCCCGTCGCGAGTATTACCCCCGCGACTGTTGCGAGCCCAAAGCGCCATCTCGACAACATCGCCCTCCCCTCCTCTTCCTCTATATATATCTTCCGGGAGGTTGGACTATGTTCTTTAAGACGAGACGACACGTGACGGATCTCTATTCGCCTTTTAGGGGATTTTTAGGCAAGGATCCGTCTTCAAAAGCAAAACCGCGAGTCAGCATTATCCAAAACAAGAGAAGATCAGCTACCAGAGAGTATTGGGGAAAACGCCATGTGGCCGGACGGTTTTTTTCAAAAAAAACATGACCGTACCAGGCAAATCCATATCCGCATATCAGGGCCGCCACCACGTACCAGACATTTAGGGTTAGAATGGCTACCAATATCGCAATCAAAGCCATTCCGCTGCCGATAAAATGCATTAAACGAGTCTGGGGCCGACGGTGCTGATCCAGATAATACGGCCAGAATTCCCCGAATGAATGTATTCTCATCGTTTTTTCACCTCATAATAATATTTCGCGAAAAATGCGGAAAATCCTTCCTCGAAAACCACAAAGCGATAGAATCAACGCCAGAAGACAAAACAAAAACATGGGAGTCAAGGGCAACTCCCATGTTTTTGTACAAGAACGCTCTATTTGCCCAACACGTAAACCGTTACCGGTTCAATTCCAAAATTCGAAACTGTCTGAGAATTTGTGTTCATGAAGATATCGATGCGCTGCCCTTTAATGGCTCCTCCGGTGTCCATAGCGCGGCCTAAAAACCCTCCGGAAGGCAAGTGGGAGTCCGTGTATCCTTTTACGTAGACGTAAGATTTGAGGGGAATAAGCGAGGGGTCCACAGCCACCATTCCAGATGCCAGAGGTTGTCCAAAAGCATCGACTGGCCCATAGGGATAGTTGTCCTTAAGGCTGGGCCCGTATGCTGTGGCTTCCATGTGATAGACTTTAAGCACGGGTCGTCCGTCAATGGTATTAGCATTCGGGGACGGTGCTGTAGAAGCATTGGATTGAGTGGGTGATGCAGGCTGGGATGAACTGTTGCCGGTACCCGATTCATCCGCCTGATTAGATGTTTGTGGCGTCCCGGTGGGAGATCCCGTTTGCAACAGCTGCGTTTGCGGCCCCAAGACGCCCAGAGTCGTGAGAATTTGTTTCCAAGTCGCATATGTGGTTTCTTGAGTCACAGGAATTCCATGATCCTTTTGAAATGCTTGCATGGCCTGAAGAGTGCCTTGGCCAAAAACTCCGTTATCTGTACTGACCTGCGAATACCCCAGCAATTTCAAGTCGGCTTGCAATGTTGCGACCCAATGTCCTTGCGAGCCAAGAGAAAGGCTCTGAAAGAGCGCGGGGTGCGAACCAGCCGGCACGGCCGGCACATTGACCCCAAATGTCATCGGCCCCCTATACCTAGGAGTTAAATGGAATCCGGCGAGAATATCTTGCCATACCGGACCCGAGGTGACCCCGGTGGGTTGAAACCCGTTGGCCGTTTGAAAACTTTTCAAAGCACCCAGGGTTTTGGGCCCAAAAATGCCGTCATCCATGCCGACACTGTGATATCCCAGTAGATATAAATCCGCTTGCAGAGTGGCCACCCAATGACCGGTACTCCCTTGTTGAAGAATTTGATTCATCGCAGGATGCTCTTGGGCTAACACCTGCACGCTTTCCGGAACCGAAGCGGCGCTAACCGAAGTGGACAGTACCATACTTAACGCCGTTGTTAATCCCGTCACCATAGCTCCTTGTAAAAAGCGATAATGCATTCACCAATCTCCCCTCCTGTAATTTTGCGCCTCCGGAGTTAGCTGTCGGGTTCGGCTTGGGAGAGTGTCCCCGTCGACAAGAATTGTCGATTCACCCCAAAATGTGGTTCCCCCGGTGGTCGATATAGCGACCATTTGGCTGGCGTCAGTGTAGGAAAGATTGTTCGGGCTGTCAGCGGTCATATTTCACAATGTCGATTCATGACGCCTATTAAACTTTCATATGGCCATAACATTGAAATACTTAGTCATGATTACGATACCATTCCAAGTTTTAGGATCAAAGGTTCTAAGACGATGATGAAAACATGCGAATTCACGAGAAAAATCCCTCTAATTGTCACCCGTTGGATTTTAATTGGAAAGTAACTGCTAGAAATTGGCTGAATGTATAACGGTTACGAAAATTCCGTCTAAATGACGCGAAATAGACGTAGGCCAAGACGATACTTCAGAGATCTTTCTTATTAATGCGTCCCTCATGACTCCGAAGAGGGTGAATCGAAATCTCTGAGCCGGTTCCTATCGAGGATATATCGAGCTAAACAATCAATATGCGGCAAAGAAGAGTTGATCGGAGAATGCAGATAGTGTTCGCCTTGGCATAAAACGGCCGATCACATTAATGATCCGGCGGAATATTGGCCCTCCATTGCATCTCATTAAGTAGCGTAAAATACGATGTAATCTGACGCAACGAGGATCAATCTCCCGCAAACGAACGAACAAGGAGCTTGTATGGAAATTGAGGGTTCGGATGCCAAAGCTCCTGTTTAATGTTTATGCCCCCCCATTTTTCGTGGAAGGCGTTCTTAACACATATGGAAGCCTTGAGGTTCTGCATCCAATGACTTCCGAGAGCAAGAGCCCTCCAACAAAAACAAGTGCTTATGAATCGTCTTTGTTACAACCTCATTACGCAAGATTAATCCAGCCCATCACAAATCTATCATGAGCCGTATCGACTTTCCCGATCGGCCGTGACGGTTCCTCTTGATGTTCCGCTGCTCGGCATAATGCGCTCCACCACTTTCATGGAGGCCTAGGTAAATACGATAAGCTTCATCATGATGAAGCTCGCCAGCGACGCCAAAAACATGGCCGCCAGTTTCGCAATGTTGTTAGCCATAACATGGGGAATAACATGCACTTGTAAAACTAACGGGGCAATGAGCCACAAAATCGCATCGTTAACCACAATGTTAATCAAGGATTGGATCACAAATAAAGTACGTTGGCGTATAGCATGTTTTCCATGTTGGCGCACATTTTTTCGAAAGGTCCACCGTGTGTTCCAAATATAGCTGTTGGAGATAGCCGCGATCACAGCCACAGTATTATAAACAACCAGTTGATTCACATTACGGGTGGGAAAAAGCCAGTACAGTCCATTAAAAACAAACAAGTCAATAACAGCATTGCCCATCCCCACCGAGACAAACTGTGTAAATTGCCACAAGCGCCTCATTGCGGTTCCTTCACGGCACCGATGGTTTGTCGGTACAAAGCCTCCAAGTTATCGGTAGGTTCTTTCCATCCCCATTTCTCCGCTTCCCGGCGGGCTTTAAGGGATAAGTTCACTAATTCACTTTTGTTCTCCAACAATTCCCGCACCAATTTTGCCAACTGGTAAGGTTGTGTGCTGGGGAAAAGCTTGCCGGCGCCGCTAGAATCAATGAGTTCATGCGAGGGTGGTGATTCCGCCGCGATGATCGGCAATCCCGAGGCCATTGCTTCCAACAACACGAGGCCCAGTGTTTCCGTAATGCTGGGAAAAACAAAAAAATCAGCGGAGGCATAAGCGCTGGCCAATTCTTCCCCCAGAAACCGCCCTAAAAAAGTGGTGGGTGTGTTTTGAAAGCGCTCACGAAAATAATCCTCGGCCGGCCCCTCCCCTACCAGCGCGAGATGCAGTCCGGAATTCCCGGGGAACAGCGACAAAAGTCGATCCAAACCCTTTTCCTTGGCAATACGGCCAACATAGACTGCGATAAGCCTGTCCGCATGGCCTTCACTCAACCTCTCCCGCATCGATTCTGAGCGATGACTGGGATGAAATCGAGACAGATCTACTCCACGTCGCCACAGACGTGCGTTTTTAACCCCGTGTGCCGTGATGTCTCGCATAATGGCTTCGGAAGTGGCCAGATTAAACGCCGCTTGATTATGAAGCATACGGAGAAGTCCCCAGATTGCCGGTTTCGTAAATCCCAGGTGATAAAAATCCGCATATTGTGCAATATTGGTATGATAAGATGCTAATAAGGGATAATTGCGGTGTTTGGCGGCGTAAACCCCGGCAATGCCCAAGATAAACGGGTTAACTACATGAACAATATCCGGATGAAAATCATCTAAAAATTTTTGCACTCTGGGTAGAGGAATTCCCCAAGGCTTTCCTCCGTACACAAAGGATACCGAAAAAGTAGGCACGGATTTCACCGTAATCCCCTCAAAGTCAGGTTCTCCCCCATTAGGTGCCACAATTAATATTTCGTGGCCCCTACCCTTGAGTTCCCGGACTGTTTCAGTCACCCGTGTCACCACGCCATCCGTCGAAGGATGCCATGTTTCCGTCACAAACGCAATTTTCATTGGTTCAACATCCAAAAGTGCATTGTTAGCACACGAAATCCCACCATCTATAGATGTCAGCCGACTTTTCTATGAACCAGCATAGTATATCATAGCCACTCTGTTCTGTCCTTTGTCCATATACCTGTGAAAGTTCCATATAAGAACGCAAGAGAAGTGCCCAGCCACGATAATAGGCTTCCGAATGAAAGTTGGTCCACTTTAACATTACCTTGGCATTGATTGTCTAAAGTAGCAAGTCGTATTCCATTAGATTCATCATCATGACTTTCAAACACACTAATCTTGTGCGATGAAACTCAGACAAACGGGGTCCAGAAAACGATCAGAGTGAATGTTTCACAAGTTCTTTAATCGGAGCCAAAAAGCGTGCGCAACAACGTATCCACCTTAACGATTGCGTATTACTGCCGGTTGCTGCCTTGGTTATTCTCCCCAGGCTCCTAGATCAAAGAACTGCGGCATAATGAAGTGATAGACAGGAAATAAGACCGAGGTCTCCATATCAAACAAGACAATCCACAACCCTCGACACGTACCGATGGCCGAAAGGAACTATGACGCGGATCTAAATTGATTGCGTAAACCCGCTACAGACGCGACAGAGAACCGCCCTAAGTGAGACGGCAGAAACTTTGGTGAAATTCCCATGATTCAACCTCGAAAAGCATCTCTGTACCGTGCCGGCACCCTGTTTGAGCAGGTATTTGCCGTCGTTCGACAAAAATCCCTGTAGAGACTCAAGGCATAAGTGATGGGCCGCCCAATGCTATTGATGTCCGGGCCTTTCCCATATCCGCAAGTTATGTCACAATAAGAACAAAGTATACAAGGAGGCGGAACAATGAACGACCGAGCATGGGATAGATTAAGTGGTTTAGTTGTGGGCGCTGCTTTAGGAGTTCTAGCAGGTGTCCTTTTGGCTCCCAACGCAGGAGTCGAAACACGAGGCACCATCAAAAAGAAAACCCAGGATTCTTTAGATCAGATTCAGAAAAATGTGCGCGACATTCGAGACTCACTAACACAAAAAGGCCAGTCATTGTTCAAAAAATCCGTGACGGAAATCCCTCTCGATAATCATGACAACTCTTCCGAGGACCAAGGTGCATGACCATTAGCACCGCTCTTACGATCATTGCGGTCTGTTTTGCGGTCTTAACCTTATTGGTTATTGGGTTGGGCATTGTGCTGATGGTTGTGGGATTACGGATCATCCGATTAGAAAAAGCCATCACCCACGAAATTTCCACACTGCGAGTACAACTCGGGGATCTGATTCAAACGGCGCGAGATTCATCGTCCCGTTTCGGAGAAACTCTTAAGGAATTCAAACAATCAGCATACCGAATGGGGCTCGCTGCCACCGGATTGGCGGGAATTCTGGAAGCACGCAAGCACAAAGATGTTAAACCTTCAATCGCCTCGAAAAAATCCAAAGTGCGGCCATGGTGGATATCGGGTCTGGTTTTGGGATACTCCTTATGGAAACGAAGACGAAAAGTGAAGCGCCCCCCCTCTTCGGGTGTTCCGTCGTAAATCGGCCGGCACCTTCCTCAGCATGGAAGATGCCGGCCGCCCTTGAGATGGTCAAACTCCTCATCTATGGCTCTTGAGAGATCCTCATAATCTCCTTCCCCGAATATTCCTTTTGGGATCACCCCTATGAACTTTAAAACATAGGGTGAACCAATGAAACCACTTGAAGGAGAGGAAAGGATATGGGGATTCATCATTCCGAGCTACGGGACCCATGGCACATCGACATTCTCTTTACCGTTATCCAACAAACCCTCACGTCATTAGCCAGCGAATATCATCAAAAGCCCTACACCGAAGCCTTTTATTGCAAACTGACGTTACTTTATGACATGCTTGATGCCCTCATGGTGCGAATTCCGGACCCTGATCCGCTATTTTTGGGGACCCGCAATCGTCATCTCCATCTCCGTGCGAAACAAGTTCAACACCATATCGTGCAAGCTAAACGCGAGTGAGAGCACTTTATTCCAGCGGTAGAAACCAGCCTCTAAGGCGTCACTTCCCGCCTTGATCTCGCCATCCACGGGGTGAGCGCGAAAAAATGTAATAATGGTGTGATTTCCCGGGGTCGACCACGTTCCGAATTGGCTATCCAACGACACTAAGAGTCCGGTTTCTTCTTGTACCTCCCGCACTGCAGCTTCAGCCACACTTTCTCCGAATTCGATGCCGCCGCCGGGAAATGTCAAACCACCCGCATATGGTGGATAGCGGCGTGTTACCAGCAATATCTCTTGGCGAATCGGCTCAAATACCAGAACGGCCACTGCAGGCAATGCACGTTCCCAGTAAACAAACCCGCAATGAGTGCAGTAGCGGCGTTCTCGCCCGTCCCAGCTTTGATTCGCCAAAGGCCCACGGCATAAGGGACAATACAACCAGTGCTTGGCGGGGGCATGCCTCCATTGCACAAAGTCGTTGGGCTGTTCTTCTTTGGAGTCGGACATATTACTCACCCACGTTATTGTACCAGTTTAAGACGTTGGGGATAAAGGTGTAAGGTGGCACACAGAACCCGGCCGTTTCACCCGCAAAGTCAACGTCTCCAGCACTCTAAAACGATGGTTCATGGCGCTCGATTCCACAAACGCAACGGATGTGTCAATCCCTATGGCCAGATCCAGATTTTGAACGGAATTAGCAACAACCAGCACGTCATTTTCCGGCATAAACACACTCATATAGACTCCGCCCTGAACCAAGTGACGGATTTGATTCACTTCCAAGACGCCGCTGTTTCCATACAGTCGATGCCATAAAGCAAAGATAGCGGGACTCACAATAACCGTATAAGGGGGGTAAAACCCCGATGCACTCAAAATTCTCAGAGCTTCGACGACATTCTCAAATCCCTTTCCTTCTTCGCTCCAATTCTTGTGACGTATGACCTGCCGCCCCTCTAGATTGAGTAATCCGGGCAAATTGTCGCGGCTATCCCCTAGTAAGATAAGCCGGTCTTCGGCACGAGCCACATCATTGGCAGCGGCTTCTGCCGACGACCAATCCAATGGCATTCCCTGAGTTCGAGAGGTTTCGATATCTCGCCAAAACACAATAAAGTCGCGGTGGAGCATAGGAACTTTTTGATAGATGCGATTTGAAAGTGTTACCGCATCATCATTTTGGCCCAACATATCACTTGCACCGGTTTCAAAGTCTGAGGAGACGTCAATGGCAACAACCTGAACCCCCGGCCCCATTGGACCAAAGAGCGAAAGAAAATGACGGCCAACAATTTGGGCCGTCACCACCCTTTTCACTACTTCATCCACCTCAGACCATTCGCGTTCGGTTAAAGGAGATTCCTCACGCATGAGATAGTCCATGATTAATCCTTCCTTTCTTGACTTTGCCTTTCCTGCGAGACATCTAGTTGCAACGAGTCTTTCCCCGATTCCTTTAACGACCCAACTGTAAGGAGTCGGGAATGTATTGCAAGGTTATGGTATTGTTCGTGTGCGATGATCCGGTGAAGAGTGGGGAGCATCGCGGGGGAAACCTTTTGGGCCCATTCGGCTACTCTTTCGTAAGCCTTGAATGCGTCATGAGACTCCTGAGCGGACCCGTTTTGATGCCCTGAGGTGAGCCACGACGGCGTCGACCCCAAAGTCACTAAAGATTCCGCAATCCATCCCAGATGTTTCATGGCTTCAATCGCCCGATCCTCATCGTCCATACCGATAATCGTGTCATGTTGCTCGACAAAATAACGAAACAAAAATTCAAGGACCTGCCCATATTCATAAGCCAGCAAACTTTGCAAATTCTGTGCAAGTTCCGGGGTGGATGTAGGCGGGTTATCTCGAGCTTGGTCCTCGGCCCTTACCGACATTTCTTCAAATTGTCGCCGGTGATCTTTCTCATCGACAACAATTCGCCGCAACAAATCTTGAACCCTTTTGTCAGGAATTTGCCGGATATGATCTTCGTACTGAGCAATGGCTGCATCTTCTGCTGCAATACTCTGAATTAAGGCCGCCTTTAAATCATTTGCCGATTCGGCTTGCCGGGGTGAGAAATCCGGAATGCCCCGCATATGCACCACGCTATGGGCCAGCCATTTAAGATGTTGCATTTCATCTTTGGCAATGGCTTCAATTTGCGGGCCGTAGACCTCGGCTACAGTCCAGGCATGCATTAGATAATGAACTATAGCATCATGCTCTCCGCGTATATCGGCGTTCAATAGCTGAACCAAGGTCCTACGATCGATGATTAATCATCTCCCTCCGACGGCGGCAGTGAAGGGCTATTAGCTTGCAGATGGGCTTTCAAAGCTTTGAGTTCCTGGCCCATTCCCTGCATTTGGCTCTCGGCCAAAGACAAAAACTTTGCTAATTCATCTTGACGGTCGCGATCCACTTCCATGATGTTACGAACCTCGTTATACAAGTCCAGTGCCCGATCGAGTTCCGTGCGGACACCATCCATTCTTTCCATTAGCTGCTGACGATATTCCTTGTCTTTTTCGTCTTTGAGAACCTGATTGAGTAGTTGCAGAAGGACAGGATCATCTGTCGAAATGCGTACCATAACCGGTTGTCCTCGGTAGTCTTGAGCTGCCTGAATCCATGTCAAGGGATCGGGAACCGGAACTCCCTTGATAAATCCCTGCCAGGGAGCCAAAGGTATTTCAATGCGGCGATGAATTGAAATTGCCATGGACATGCTAAATTCTTCTTTTAAGTGGTAAACGAGACGCAATCTCCCCGGATCAGCCATTAAATATCCGACAATAGTTTGAATTGAAGGGTTCTGTTGGGCAATTCTTCCGATGTAAATCAATACTTTCTGACTGTCTGTGGCCAAGAACTGCACCCCCCTTTCCTTATGTGAGCTGTTTTTTGTGACTCGTTTTCAGCATAGCATAAAAACACAAAAACAGTACGTACACTCCCTAAAGGCTGCCTAGCAGTGTTCTGTTCCTATCTTGTCGGGTCTTGCATGTCGACTCCCGGCAGGTTTGATGTTAGAAAATTCGGGGAAAAATGGAAAAACAAATGTTGCAGTAGTGCTATCCACTTGCCTTGCCTTGTATAATAACAATACAGTCCCCTATTTTCTTGATAATCGGGACGAAAAAAGAGGCAGGAGAAATGTGAACGACCGCGAATAGTATGTTAACGGCTGGGGGCGGAACGAACCTTATCGACCGCTATCCCATATAGTGGAGGTATAATCGTGTACCTCGGCCGCAATTGAGCCATGGAGAAAGGAGCGGCGGCCATGAATACATTGACCGAGAGGCAAATTAGAGCACTGATTCATCTCTTGGGGGATGATGATATCAAAACCGCGCAAATAGCGCGACAGCGATTAATCGAATCTCGTCAGGAGGCTCAGCCATATCTGGAAGAAGCCAGAACGTCTATGGATCCGCACGTACGAACGCGGGTCTACAGCATTCTTGAACGATTACGTCTTGACGAACTGGGAGAACGCTTCCAGCGTTTCGCTGCCATGCCGTCCGCTTGGATTGATCTGGAAGAAGGGGCCTTTCTTATCGCTGAATCCGGCTATCCGACAATCAATCGGCAACACTACCGAGAAATGCTTGATTCCATGTCACAAAACTTTAAAACCCAGATGGATCAGCAAAATCTTAAGGGACGAGAGCTCATCGAAAGCTTGAATCACTATTTCTTCGATGAACTCGGGTTTGCCGGAAACAAGGAAGCCTACTATGATGCCGATAACAGCTATCTCAACCAAGTACTGGACCGCCGGATCGGTATCCCCATTAGTCTCTCGTTAGTTTACCTGCTCATTGCGCGCCGTCTACGAATTCCGGTCGTAGGAATCAGCATGCCCGGACACTTTCTGTTGCAGTATAACGACAGCCTTTTTATTGATGCATTTGAAAAAGGACAGTTATTAAACCGCGGAGAGTGTGTGCAATTCCTGATGACCAACGGTTTTGGCTTCCATCCGGCTTATTTGAGCCCGACTCCAACACGTTTTATGCTGGTTCGTATGCTGACCAATCTCATCCAAGTCTATAGTACCCAGGACCCAGACCGTGCCGACTCACTCAGCGGATTTCGGGATATGTTGACACAGTCTTATGCTAAAGTCTGAGGAACCTGGAACACCCTTTGCCCCAGCTGCTCTGCAACGTTTCGGGGCTGTAGCAGTTGGGGTCTTATCGATCTCCAGCGCATCTATCCTCATCCGATTAACCGGAATGCAAGCCGAAACGATTGCTTTTTGGCGTCTTTCTCTAAGCACATTGGTCTTAGCCCCAATGATCCTACGACAACCCAAAGAATGGCTCTCATGGGCGCGTATCAAAGGATTTACCTGGTCGGGCCTGTTTTTGGCTCTGCATTTCATTTTCTGGATACAGTCCCTTATGGTTTTACCCGTCGCTTTGTCCACGGCTGTCGTTTCGACGCACCCGCTTCTGCTCGCATTCTACGGACGATATTGGCATAAAGATCGCTTTTCCCGATCGATGATAGCCGGATTGGTCTTCACGGCGTTAGGTCTGGCCATTTTACCTCTCACGACCTCATTGTCGTCAACTCAGACGGCGGGAATCTTTGATGCCATGCTCGGCTCGGTGTTTGCGGGGCTCTATCTGCTCTCAGGGCAGTATAACCGTCAATATCTTACCGCCACACAATATTCCTTTGGGACCTATTTCATGGCCAGCCTCATTCTTCTGGCCGTAAACTTCACCAACCCGAATCCATTGGGCCCGTTAAACGTTCGACTATTCATCCTCTATGGGCTTATGGCCGTGATTCCCACTTTGGGAGGACACACCACCTTCAATTGGTTGCTACGCTTCATGCCCGCTCGACATGTGTCGATGGCGATGATTGGCGAAATTCCCGGTTCTGCCTTATTGGCTTGGGCCGTGCTGCATCAAATTCCTCCGTGGACTATGTGGATCAGTCTTTGCCTTCTCACCCTAGGCATTGTCATGACCTTAAGCGCGGCTACGCAACCGGTGGGGGCTTGAACCCTAGCCCGCCCTAAATTTCCTATTTTCCTTTGTACTATAATTAATCAAGGGGGAAATTTGGGCATGCAAACCATGATTGATGGGTTAATTTTAGCCGGCGGACGATCATCCCGTATGGGCACAGACAAATCGGGGTTGGTCTTGCCCGATGGTATGAGCTTAATTGCCCGGGCCTATGAACTACTTAAGGTTGCCGTTAACGGATGCGTATGGGTTTCGAGGTCATGGGATTATCACAACGGCAACTCATACGACTTGTGCGATGACGAACCTTATGCGGGACCACTCTCGGGTATTGAACGGGCCATGGGGGTATCTCAGGCGAACTATTTGGCTGTCCTGGCCGTTGATTTGCCTTTTCTGCCATTGAATTTCTATTCCTGGCTACTCACCAAATGGCAAGAACCTGTTGATGCGCTTATGCCCAGGAGTCACGACCATAAACAGCCTTTAGCGGGATTCTGGTCCTTGCAGCTCATGCCCGTTCTGCAAAGTTACCGTCAAGAAGGGGGACGCAACGTTCAGGATTTTCTGGCGTCCCGTCGAATCGGCTGGGTTCAGGTTCCTGATAGCTGGATTGTGAATATCAATACCCCCGGGGACTGGGAGTCCTGTCTGCTCAGATTCCGTCCGGAAAAAGGATCGTGAGTCGACATGCGTGTGATCCATATCGTGGGGTATTCCGACACAGGAAAGACACGGCTGATTGAAGCATTGTGTGCCAAATTGGCAGGGCCCATGATTGCAGTGAAATTTTCGCACCATCCCGGTTCCGATCGACCGGGATCGGATACGAGCCGTCTTGCCTCTCAACAGGCCGACACGCTTTTGATGCAACCGGGCCAGATGACCTGGCGGGGATCGGTCTCTTTAGCCATTGATTGGGACAGCATGGCGCATTATTATAGGTGGATGATATGGGAGGGAGGAAAACACCTTCCCACACCCAAAATTGTACTGGATTCGGAAGAGATTTTGCGTCAGGTGGTCAATGCGCGGTTAGTGGTTGGACCTAATCGGGTGAATAGCCCAGATGCCGATTACTATCGTGCAGGACTTCCACTCAGTCTTGCCGCCAGTCAAGAACTCGCGGCATATATTGACAAGCATCAGCGAGAATTGAGTTTTTGCTGGACGGATCCATCGGCGAGAGAATTTTTCCAACACTAGACAGCCTGATGGTTATAGGTTGTGAACCCAAGAATTCCTAAGAAGGGCAGAGATTATGAGTCACATTAGCGTAAGGGAAGCATTAAGTCTCATTCAAAGCATCCGTCCTCCCATTGCGGATATTGAGGAAGTTCCCATAGAACACTGTCTGGGTAGAACCTTGGCCGAGCCCATTCACGCCCGCAGTGACGCCCCACCATTTCACCGCGCGGCGATGGACGGTTATGCCGTGCGATCTCACGAGACCCCGGGAACCTTCATGGTGCAAGGACAGATCAATGCGGGTGACATCTTTACGAGTTCCGTTTCTTGGGGTCGTGCAATCCGTATCATGACCGGAGCTCCCGTTCCGCCCGAACTTGATACCGTTATTGAGCAAGAAGCGGTCGTTCGGCACGGTAATGAAATCGAGATTAAGCATCCAATTTCTTTGTTCCGCAATATCAGTCAACGGGGATCGGAAATCGCTTCAGGGCATCTCGTGTTGAGTCCCGGTCAGCGTTTGGGGTCCCCCGAAATCGGGCTTGTGGCATTGGCCGGTTATGAAAGTGTCAGTGTCTACCGTAAGCCCAGAGTTCTTCTTATCACCACCGGCAACGAACTGCAAAATCCTGGCGAAAAATTAAAACCCGCTCACATTTATAACGTCAACCGTTATCTCTTTCAGGCTTTATTGAGGGAGGCGGGAGCCAGCGTGGAAAAAACACCTCACGCTCGGGACTCCCTGCCATCGGTTGAACAAGCATTCGCCGATCTATCCTCTTATGATCTCGTTATCTCCACCGGGGGCGTCTCAGTGGGCGACAAGGATCAGGTCATCGAGTACCTGACCAAGCATACTCATATACTTTTCCGGTGGATTGACATGCATCCCGGAAAAGCCATCGCGGCAGCCCAAAAAGGGGGTGTTCCCATTTTGTCCCTGTCGGGAAATCCGGGGGCCGCTTTCACCGCCTGGTTTCTTATCGTGCTACCGTACTTGGTTTCCTTGTATGGGGCTAGGCTTTCCGTGCGTCATATCGAAGGACGGCTTTTGCATCCATTCAATAAAACAACCCGGGAAACACGGTACCTAAGGGCTCGCCTCATTGCCAATAATGGCGAAATATTCTTTGATGCCCGCTTGCCTCAAGGCTCTGATATAATTACTCCATACAGACAAGCAGACGTTTTTGCCGTGATCCCGCAAGGCAGTCCCAAGCTTCCTGAAAACACGATGCTAAATGGCCTGATGATTCCGGGGCTGGGCCTAGAGGGTATCCATTGGGTACCCGATGAATGATTGGCCACAAGCACAGGATTTAAACCGAAGACTTGTGACCACAGCTTCTTAACTAAACAAATTTCCCAAAAGAACCAATCAAAAGAGCATACTCGGCCGCTCTGATTTGACGGTACGCGTGCCCTGCCGGATGTCCACAAGATCTTGCCAAACCCGAGAGTGAGAACAACTGAGCCAATGCCTCACGGCTGAACATTGGGCGAACACATGAAATGGAAGTGAGAAACTTGGATAAGTCTGAAGTTTCCGAACTATTAGCGGAGGTTTTTTCTCGCTTTACCGGTCAGGTAAGTTTTTATGCGGAACATATGATGAGCCATGATACCTTGGAACATGACCCTTTGGCTGTCATGGAAACGGCTTCTGTGGTAAAAGTACCGATTATGGCCGCTGCTTTCCAATATCTCCATGACCATAACCCGCAAGAACAGTTTTTACGCTTGGAGACCGAGGATATCGTAGAGGGCTCGGGAATTTTGCAACGTTTGTCTCCGGGGTTATCTTTACCCATTTTAGATGTCATAACCCTCATGATCATTGTAAGCGACAACACGGCAACAAACATGATCTTGCGCTGGTTGGGTATCGATGCAGTCAACGACTTTATCACAAGTTGCGGTCTTGTCGAGACAAAGCTGATGAAACGCATCGACTTCAGTCTTCCCGGGCCTTTGGGCTTGACTACCGCACGGGAAATGGCTGCCTTGCTAACCCGCATTTACCAAAGAACACTGGTAAGCCCCGAAGCATCTCAAAGCATGTGGGAGATCCTAATCCAACAACAATATAACACGATAATGGCGCGCAACTTGCCTTATGAATTGATCAGTGATGAGCTAAGTGACACCCCTATGGTTCGTATTGGCAGCAAAAGCGGTTCTCTCGAAGGAATTCGCAATGATGTTGGGATCGTCACCAGCCCCTGGGGGGATTATGTGGTGGTCATTCTTAGTGAGAAGTCCAAGGATTTGCGCTTTCATATAGACAATGAGGCCATGATATTGCTTCCGCAATTAAGCCGCCTCATTTTTGATTATTTCACGCATGAGCAACGATCCTAGCACCCTGACACACGCCCCACAAACTGCGACGGCAGACAATCTTCACAGATCTTTCCCGCAACATGAATAAAGACTGGAGGAACAGCTAATGACGTCTGGCCTTGTGCAATGAATTTGTTTCTTCAGAAGCCAACGCCCGGAGGTTCTTTCATGCAGTGGGTTTAAAGTAGAGGATCTTAACCTTCTGCTAAACTAGGACATCAGTTTTCCCGGATTTAGCAATGTAAGGCCTCATAGACACGGCTTGGAGCAATGGTTACGCGGATAATCAGTCCATGGCAATGTCAGGAACCGTATCAGGAAGATGTACACAATGGGAAACCCAATCTGCAATCAATCAAGATGAAATGCCGTGAGTTCCCCTTCGGCCAAAGCTTAGAGCAAGCCATGCTGCATGCGGACACAGTTGCCCCTATAATCAACGGTCCGATCACGTACCAAAGACATATCGGCGGCATTGCCCCAAGGAAATCCACTTAAGGATAATCTCCTGGTTCATTCTATGTCTCATGACGCTGCCACAGTTCCTGCCAAGACTTTTCCGAAAACCCTACCACAATATCAGGACCTATGAGCCAAATGGGCCGTTTAATCAACCGAGGTTCCGCCACCATGTGATCAACCCATTCATCCTCGGATTGCACGCTACCCTTTAGCATCCGGAAAGAAGGGCTGGTTCGGGACAACAATTTTGTGATTCCCCCTACCCTATTCGCCAATTCCTCGATCTCGGATCGCGATAAAGGATCGGCTATCAAATCATGTTCCTCAAAACCAATCCCGTAAGTGCGGAGCCACGCTCGCGCTTTGGCACAAGTCGTTCACCTTTTGTAGCAATGCAAGACAGTTGTCAAAGCTCTAATCCCCCTCACTTTGGCGGCGTTCCGGAATTTTTCTTTCGTTTCGCTACACAGTTTCGGCACAATCCGTAAAACTTCAATTCATGATCCAAAACCTGAAATCCTCGTTCATTGAAAATCCTTGCTTCCAAAGGGTCCAGCAAATCCTCGCCATATTCATCAACATGACCACATTCCACACAAACCAAATGATGATGGTGATGGGTTTCCTCTTGATTGAATTCGTAGCGTGCCCGTCCGTCATCAAAACTGATACGCGTAAGAATATCCAAGTCGGTCAACAATTCCAATGAGCGATATACCGTAGCCAACCCAATATCCTGAAAACGCCGCTTGACGAGTTGATGCACCTCTTCAGCCGACAAATGTTCGCCAGGGTGTTCCGCGAAAATTCGGATGACTAACTCTCGCTGAGGAGTCAATCTTTTAGTGCCTTCCTCAAGCTTCCGGTAGATAGAAGATAGGTGAACCATCTGCAACACCTTCATTCTCATTACTCTGAGAACAGTCTACCACTTCTCGTTCCTATCCACAGTACTCGCAAATTCTTTCATTTCGCCGACTCTAAGAATCGGCCAAGGGTTCCACGAGGCCACAGCAAATCCTGTTCATTCCCATTCTTGGAGGATGGCCTGATCAGGACGCGACCACAAAATTCCGTGGTCGTACGCTATTTTTTGGGCAATATGACCAATTACTCCAATATCGGCATTGAAATCTCCCGGACTCGGTGTCAAGTTGCCTAATGTCATATCGCGAAAGGGAGTTGTGATAGTTTTCCGCATTTGTGATGATAGAAAGGTGTGCTGACGGATCCGATGCCGGCCAACTGCCAGAATTCGTTAGGCCGGCGCCTTCGGCCGGGAGAAATTGAACCTGTATTATACTGAGTTTAACAGAAATCTTCATGCAGCGTCTTAGATCATAGCGTGCACGTCTACCACATTGAAATTGAGGAGCGAAATTCGTGATGAGCTGGATGAAGGATGTGCCCTTATGGGATCCGGATCGAATTCGTGCGGGAACATTTGACGTTTACGGGGGAGGATTCCCCCATGGCCCATCTGCTCTTGTCCGTCATGGGAGCTTTTGCGGAATTTGAACGGGCTCTGATGCGGGAACGGCAACGGGAAGGCATTGCCTTAGCCAAAAAGCGAGGGGTATACAAAGGCCGCAAACCCTCCTTGCAGCCGGACCAAGCCGCGGAACTGCGGCAAAAAGCCCAAGCGGGGGCCAAGAAAGCCGTATTAGCCCGCGAGTATGGCATCAGCCGGGAAACGGTCTATCAGTATCTGCAAAAAGACTCATGACAACGATATGGCAGTAAGTCCCGATAACGGGTAACCCCCAATGCAGGGCATTGCCATGCCCTGGACTGACCTCAGTGTCTTCGGTGGAATCTACGAGGAACTGGGCGTTAATAAAGAATGAAAGAATTGCATTAACGGATGCAAATGAGAGACTTTCCCATAATAATAGGCCGTGATTTGAAAATACTGCCCATTTGTAAGAAGCGTGTTGAGAATGACAATCTCGGCTTGATTATAACCATTTTTCAGAGCCCCTTCTTGAACAGGATTTAATAACGAATCGCGGGCGGCATCAGCCCGCGATAAATCCGTTTGTAAATGGTAGTGCGTAAGGGTACCGTAAATCGGATCACGGAAGATCGAGTGATACGCTGTTTGGATCAGGACTTTATTCGTCCAAAACTTTTGTTGAGCTAATGAGATAACCGGCGATCCATACCACACGGGATATTGCCATTGTGGTTGCGACGTTTCCGTTATTCGAAGAGTGGCGGGTATACCTTCGGTGACATTTTTTACCGTATAGACATTAATGCTACGCGAAAACATTCCTTGGGTGGTATAGCGTTGTCCCCAAAACTTATGCATCTCTGTCACCGTAGGCATCGTGGCGTGGAGAGATGATGACGTGCCGATGTTTGGCGAGGAAGAAGAATTGTTCCCGGCTAGGGAAACGGATGTGATCAGCGTAGCCAAAACAGCCGCAATGGTTTTAAACATGTTATCACCTTTCTCCCCTATGGCAAAAAAGTACACCCCAACAACTCTTTATTCGGGACCGATCTGTCGAATGTCAACAGTACATCTGATGCGATGTAATTGATAGGGGTCAATAGGAGTATATCGTAAAGTTGCCTGAACCGTTCACCGATCCGGGCCATGCCGTATTGGTGGACCCGTTAGTCATGATATATTTGGCCGTAGGAGATGTCGGCAGTAAACCTCCTCCCAGATTGGTGCTATATTGAGCGCCCAAGAACGGATCATGACCAAATGTGGGATATCCATTCACGCCTTCGGCAATGAAATCGGCTGTACTACCATTGTAGTACGGAGCAGAAAATGCATGAGAATAATATCCGCCCGTTGTGATATTTTCCGAATAGACTTGAGCTGTGCCATTGTTAACGTCGTAAACGCTAACATACACCTGGTCATCGCCTGTCACATAGGGTCCCATATAAATGGGCGCGTTCGGATAATCCTCAAACCAAAATCTGTATGACGGGGGCGAAGTCTGGGATGGTTTATGGCCCATCTCGGGATTGTTCGGCATGCTAATGGGCGGGAAATGCAACGGTTTAAAGACCAAACCCGGCAGCAATTGGCCCAAGACATGGTTCGGACAGGTTCTTGGGCCAAACCCGGCACTCTAGCCTATCCTTTTGTCTCTGCAGGACATGAAATTGGATCACCGGTTTTCGGCCTAATCGCAATAGTTAGGCAGCACGTAGAAATAACTTTTATGTTTGCGAGTCGGGTTTAATGATGTAATTCCACTCTCCATGGAAGGAATATCGTTCGATATGGAGGGCGTGAAATGTCGCATCATCCACCTTGCGCCCTGTTTCATACGTATGCTCGTCTAATTCCGCTTGCACTGTCCCGCCCTTTCGCGTTCGGGTGTGACCAATGCACTGGACCACGGTTTCGAAGGTTTCCAAAGGTCGTCCGCGCCAGTTAATACTGATCGCACTGAATAACTCGTGTTCGATCGCATTCCACTTGCTCGTGCCAGGCGGGAAGTGACTCACATGGATCGTCAGGCCGGTCTCATTGGCGAAAGCTTGGGACTCCGCTTTGAACAACCGTG
>JAKACM010000107.1 GCA_021821465.1 Bacillota bacterium | reverse complement strand
GCAAATTGATCTTGCCATTCTAACAATGTCATCCGTGCCGCCTCCCACCTGCAACCTTAATTTGCCTTAATTGTACCACGTTTCCTCCACTTGGAGAACCCTCCCTGAGTTATCTGGGGATGTATGTCTCGTTATGCGCTGCACGTGTTGTTTATCGGGTATCCGAATGAGAAACGTACTATCTGAGATGAAACTAATGTTGATTGTGGGGGGGGGATATCAATTGGCTATAAATTTAGATGACGTATTTACGTTGTTGCCGGATGTTCGCGTGATCATCTTAGATGAGGACACGGTCGAGGTTCGGCGCGGCGTGTGGAATGTGTCGGCGACGATCTTCCGAGATGACGACAACAATGGCCATCTTGCGGGAATTCTTCGGGGAATTTTAGGCCAGCAACCAGTTCGGGACATTTCTAAAGCTCTTCATGTATCCGAAGATAGTGTGAAAAGAGTGATTCACTCACTTCTGACGAAGCGATTAGTGATGCCCCGCCCGTTGCGAGGTTACGAGAGAATTCAAATGATGAGTGGTTTCACTGTGGGGTTAGCGACCCAAGAGTTGGTTAAACCAACGAAGGTCATTCTCATAGCGCCGCCTTTTACACGACCTCTCCTTCATCAACTACTTAAGCTGCCGGCGATGACTTCGCTCGAATACATGCCAGATGAGATCGTCAACCGTTTAGAACGACAGGACTTTTCTAGTATGCAAGATTCTCTATCATCTGCTGGGATAGGAACCGAATTCCGTGACCTAAAGGGAAGCCATGTGGTGGCGGTTACTCCAACACTTGAACCGATATTGTTCAGGAATTTAAACTGGTTGGCTCATTTGCTTCCATTTACCTGGATGCCAGCGTCAGTCGATGGACCTTTTGTTTTGGTGGGGCCGACGACAATACCGCCGCACACAGCTTGTTATCACTGTGCAGAGCAGCGGGTCATCGAAAATTTAAAAGATCATGTCGTCTATCAGCGATACCGGGACGCGCTCACCGCTGGTCAGGTATTTTACTCGTCCGATGACTCATTGGACCCACTTTGGGCTATGACACTTACGTTAGCGGCGTGGGATTGCATGAACATGGCAGTTCTCGGAAACGGATTTACAGTGGGCAAAATCCTCACCATGCATGCGGCCACATGGGAATATCGGTTTCATGAAGTTCTGCGCGTACCGGGATGTCCCACGTGCTCGCCAGCCTCACCACACACCTCGCCGACGTTTACCGATTTGAAAACATTAATTCGCAAATTGAGCTCGGAAATGCGAGGTTCATAAAAATGCCAATGGTTGAGTTGTCAAATAGAATGTCGGATGCGCTAGTGGACCCACGGGTAATCACATGGATGAATCAAGTAACGAGCCCAATGTTGGGGCCGGTATCTCAAGTCACCGCTGTGAGGTATGACATGTCTAGCCCAGGGGTCTATACATTCATTCCAACCATCAGCCACATTGAACGTCGATTGGGAACGTCCATGATTGCGCAGTACCATGTGGGTGGGTACGGTTTAACTCCAACGGATGCCCTCACTAAGGCAATTGGCGAGGCCATTGAACGAATGGGTCACGTGTCCAGTATTCCGGTGATACGGCATCACATCGGTTCCTCCGATGGCCCTTATGTAGCTCCACAACAATTCCAACAGTTTTCTGATGACCAATGGGCTTCTGCTGGCTTTCCTTATCAGCAGGTGGATGTCGGGCAGATATCGTGGGTTGACGCGCTTGATACTCGAACATTCGATTTGGTATACGTGCCACGGCAACTAGCTTTAGTTGGGTCACGACCCGAGGATGAGCCGCCGATCAATTTGGCAGTGACAACTGGTACGGCAGCACATACATCCTACAAAGTGGCGTTCTTTAAAGCCGTATTAGAACTGATTGAAATAGACACGGTTATGGGGTATTGGTACGGAAATACACAGCCTCATCGGGTTACTGTCAATTTCGAGACTACCCCCCGACTATCCCAAATGCTCCGAAGGTATCGGTCATCGCTCAACCGACAGGACACGCACTTTGAATTTTATTGGTTGCCCCAAATTGACAATTTACCTATTTTTGTGGCCCTTTGCGCCATCGTCACAGACGACGTGCCGTGGCTCTCATGTGGGGTGGGAAGTGCTTGGGATTTGGAGTCGGCCATGTTGAGTGCTCTCCTCGAATCGATTCCCGTTGCGGGATTGGCCTTTTCGACTTTCATTCGAAAGATTGCTCTAAAGTCTCCCCTTCCTACGGACGGTAATCAAATCAAGGACCTTGATGAGAATGTCTTATGGTATGCTCTGTCACCGGATGCTTTGTCTACGTTTCGGAAAAAATTCGGGGAACAGATCACAAAGGTGGATAGTCGGGACATAGACACGCCGTACGTAGCGGTGATGCCCGATAGCACCATCAGCAACATCCTGTCGACGTTTAAAATTTATGCGATCGATTTGACGACCGTTGAATCAAAGTCGTTAGGATTTTGGGTCCAAAGACTGCTGAGTGCTGATCTTTTACGCCTCTGTTCGCCTTCGTATCCAGAGCGGGCCCACCCTCGGTTCGTACGGTATGGAGGTTCCATGAATGAAGCACCACACCCGTTTGCGTAAAGTCGACGCGTTGACGGGATGGGTCTCGTGTACTAAACCAACGCCTTAACGTTGGCATAACAAGACACACTTCATTAAGATGGTTCAGATTGAGCTCTCCAATGGAGGAAATATGTTAGAATAAGAACAAATGTGGGTAAAAATGGAGGGAGTAGTCCATGAATCTTCTCAGCTGGACGCAGAAATTTGGGACGGATGCGGGTTGTCGCCAGTATTTGTTTGACAGCTATGCCCGTAGCTGGATTGTGGGGGACGCGATGTCCTCTATCAATGCACGCGGCGCCATCACCAAGTGTCGCTGACAGCGGGTACGCTGTTTCATCGGACCAAAGTGGCTCTCCCAATCTGGTTTGTGGCCATTTACCGCGTGGCGGTCGACAAAGGAGGGGTGTCGGCTCTCGCCTTAAGCCGCGAACTGAGGGTGTCGTATCCGACGGCCTGGTTGTTGCACCACAACCCAATAAGGCCGTGTCCAGGCATACTCGCCAAACCGGCCGGTTTTGTGCAACGACCGATGGCGGCTCACACACCGCCAGGGTTTGCCACAGGTCGGACAGGCGGGATGTGATTCCGTGGCGTCCGCGACCTGGGCCGTCACCCAGTGGGTGACGAGGGCCTGCCCACAACGTTGTAACAATTCGTCGATCATCCCCTCAATGGCTTCCAGGTTCTGCACTTCCTGACGAATGCAGGCCGGCATGGTATCCTGCCACCACTCCACAATTTTTTCTTGCATCCCCGCTACCCATTCCGTCCAACTGGTGTGACGCTCCTTGCTCAATTTCTGCGATGCTCGTATCATATCATTATAGCTCCTTTCTTGAGTTGACAAACCTCTTGTGAGGAGCTTCGACATCCGTACGCAAAAATCCTTTGCATCCCACACAGAAATTTCATACCATAAAGCCCCAGATGTTACCATGCATTACCTGTCATTAATTCCCTCACAAAAGTGAGGTACACCCTTTGCATATTATCCGCTAGCTCCTGAAATCATGATTTGCGGCCTCCGGCCGGGGACCTTTGGTTATCCCCGCAAACCGGGGAATAACCAAGCTACCGCGCTATCAAGAGTTTCGAGTCGTTAAAAAGTGGTGTAACCTTATTTCGTATCGTGGCGTTATGCTGTAATAAGTAAAGAAGAGATGGTCAAAAGACCATAAGGGAGACTAAGTATAATGAAAGTCCACATAGCGGTATTGTCCATCGCGGCGGCAGTTATGGGCAGTGCGGTAGCCGTAGCCCTCGGACGTCCTCATTTTGGGGCATTAGGTGTTCCCCAACGGGAACTGGCATTGACACACCACAAAACCTCACACGCTGGGAACAAGACGACTCCAGCTTCAAAAAAGATTAAGCCCGGGAAAACAATGAAGATATTGCCGACGGCGATTACCACCACAACAACTCCGGTGTTTGCAGGTGCGGGTGTGCATATTATGACAGGCAGCCAGACTGAAAATTTACTGACTCCAGACTACCCCTTAAGTCTCAATCCCGTGGCATTTTATCAACCGCAATATTATCAGGTAATGTTTCAGTTGCAGGCCATGCTGAATGGGCAACCCACCACTGTGCAAATCCTGCAAGGACCCGGCAATGTGATCATTCTCACCGCGCGCAATCATACCATTACAGGGACTTATGCGGCTCAAGGCACGGTGCAGTTAACCAATTTAAGCGGGAATACCGCCTATTTTTCGATTTTAGGCAACCAGAAGACTTCATGGCTCGGTGCCAATATGCTGACAGGGACAATGAACCCCACTGTGGTCATGCCTTTAGCGGCCGAATTGTCTCCTTATATCGGAGGATTGCAAACGCTTTATCCGGTTCCGGAAATCAACCCGGGAACTAATGTATCTCTACCTCGACCCATCACCGCATCTCTCTTGGCTCCTTTTATTACGCAATGTCTTGATGAAGCCAATACCTTATTTAATACCGAGGTTGGGGTCAACTCCGTGGTATTAAACCGAAGCGGAACATTATTGAATCTGACAAATTTGCAAGAAGGACGCTGGCGTACAGTCCGATTTCTGTTAGTCGGGCAAGTGCCGATACCTAAAGAGGTTGTCAGTGTCTGGAACGGCCAAACCCTGATCTACCGAATTGGGACAAATCAACAAGGTCAGGCACAAAGTGTGGTGCTGCCCGAGTCCCAAATTCGCCGACTTACCCGTTATGCCCAAACGCTGTCGTACAGCACTCAAGACAGTCAAGCAGGCGCCATCGCGGCCTTGCCCATTGATTTGGTGGGATATCAGTCGGCTCATCCGGGAGCACCCAAACTGATAGTGGAAAACGGAAGTCAAACCCTTTTGGCCTTGACTTATCAGGTGCCCACATCGTCATACACGATTTACCTTCCCATTGGGTGGTATTGGTGGCAAAAAGGGCCCCAGATCATCAGTTCCATGCCCCTTACTCCCTCTTCTTCCTTGTCGTCATCCTCCTCATCATTTTCCCCATCCTCTTCTCCCTCTCCGAGCTCTGAAACGGGATTGACACACACTCTTAATTCCAGTTCTCCCTCGTAAGTCAAGAGAGTATTCAGCTGTGGGGAAAGCGGAACCAAATGAATGCAGCATTTTTTATGGGACCAAAATTCCTTTTACCTCATCAATATCTACTAAACTCTGTCCAAGTACCCTGCAAGATAAGGGATAATCGTAAGTCTTTAACACCGGACATCGACACCCTGTCGATGTGATTCGTGCCACTCAGTAGCCCTTGAGAATAAGATCTTGAGACCGGTGGTGAAAAACCGGGATCCTCATATTACCGCTCTCGGTGAAACCCGATAGTGCTGCAGCTATTTAAGGTGAGCTGTTACTCACTGCCTTTGGATATGGCTAAGATTTCGTTATATACCAGTAGTTGGGAGATGATCGATACCTCACCGTGTTGTGTATATTGGCAGCATGTTCCTGAAAATGGGCTGAGAGGGGAATGTAAAGACCCGGCAGATTTTTCGCGGCATACATTTGATACCGATAGAGGCGCGTTAAAATTTGGTTTTTGTTTCCCGGTTGATAGGTGGCATTAATCAAGTGATCCATCGTGGGACTGTAATAGCTCCCGGAGTTTTCTGCTGCATTCTTGGCAAATAAGACACCTCCAGTGGGATAACTTCCCCCATATCCCCATCCTCCACCCCAATCTTCCATTGCCCATTTACCGGCAGTGGCGGGACTGTACGCAATAATGGTGTCAAAAGGTTGCGGAACCAGATGGACTTTGATACCCTCCTTGGCCCAATTTTGTTGCAGCAATTCGACCATGGATTGGACGGTGCCCGAGCCGCTGACATAGTCCAGAGAAAAAGAGAGGCTGATATTTCCCTTGCGCATGACGCCGTTGACCAGATGCCACCCGTTTTTTTCCAGCAATTTTCGCGCTTTCTGGGTATTATAGGGATAGGGGTTTGAGTTTAACGCCCGATCGAAAAAGGGAGTCGGCGGTTTTTCAACAACGGGACCATAGGTAGGCACTGCATAACCGTGATATAACGTGTGAATGATTGAAGCTTGATTGATACCCATTTGCATGGCCTGCCTTACTGGCAATTGCTGAAAGACCGTGCCCATGCCACCGGGAGTCTTGGGGCTAAAGTTCGGAACAATGTAGTTAAAAGCCGGAACATAATAAGGGGCAAAGACATCATGAGTGAGCTCTTGTTTAACCTTGAACAGAGATTGGGGAAGATACCCTACATCTACGGTGCCTGTTTTTAGGCTTGAAAATTCTTGGGTACTTGATGATTCGTATTGATAGATAAGCGTAGAAATAGACGGCTTGTGTCCATCATAACGGGGATTGGGTGCAAATTGCCAGTATTGATTGGGGGCATATTTCTTAAAGCGAAAAGGCCCGTCAACGACGCCAAAGGGCGCGGCGTTGGGATTATTAGCCACCGATTTGATGAAAGCCAGTTCTCGCGTGATATTGTGAGGATACTTGTCCCATACCGAGCGAGGCACGGGAATGATCTGTGAAAGTCCGTTATGAACAAACCATTGCTGGTTTCGCGGCTGAGTCAGGGTGACTACGACCGTATGCGAGGCCGTGGCGATGACCTGCTTCCAAAGTCCCGGCACACCTCCCGATCCCATCCCGGCAAATCCCCAAGCTAATCCCGACTGATTGGAACTGGCGGCCTTCATGATGTTCCAGGAAAATACGACATCCTGAGCCGTTACAGGCCGTCCATTCGACCAATGCCATTTGGGATTAAGCTGAATGGTGTAACGGGTGCCTTCAGAATTCCAGGTGATGTGCGAGGCAATCGAGCGTGATGGGACATATTTGTCCGTCCGAGAAGAAATTTGAATGAGAGGCTTGTACAACAATGAATCGAGCTGAGAGTTGACGCTGCTGTCGGCTGTTAGCGACAATTCCGGAAAGTACCAGTTTGGCGATATTTGGGGAGCCAAAGCCACGACAATGGACCCGCCTTTAACAAGAGTATTCTTATTCGATGAGGCCTGGCTATTTTGCGTACCGCATCCCGTGATCGTGCCACCAAGTCCTGCAATGGCGATCAAAGATACCCATTTTCTCCAACCCATCAGTTTAGTCTCCTTTTCTTGGTGTTGGGGGATATGCTAGCATAGCGCACGCCATAGCACTTGTGCTTTGGATCTAAAGTTCTAACAACTGTCGGTGAGATGAACCTCTCGTTCATAGTGCCTGTGTTTGGTATGCGTATACTCTTTGCCAAATTGCGTGTCTGGCCCGCGAGATATTCCTGGACTTTTTGATCTGCCAAGATTTATGTGAGGGGTCGGACAGCATTCACCCCCCTGCAGGCATTTCTGCAACCCATGACCAGTCTCTTGGAATTGCAAACACCTTTCTTGAGTGCCTCACGAGCATGGGGTACAATAAGGCCGCTAAACTAAGAGGTGGAATGATATTACGAAGAGCGGTGTTCGGCGCGGATTTTTGACTCTCGCCGTAGTTTTCATGGCTGCTAATTTAAGACCCGCCATTACGGGCGTGGGGCCTTTGATTTCAGAAATCGTTAGGGACAGTGGAATTTCGGAGAGTTTGGCCGGTCTGGTGACGACGATGCCACTCATCGCTTTCGGACTGATTTCTCCTTTGGCCCCTATCTGGGCCAAGCGAACCGGATTGGAACGGACATTGATAGCCGGCCTGGGAATACTCTTGGCCGGTACGATATTGCGGACATGGGGCGGATCCTGGTCTCTTTTCAGTGGTATGTTTCTTGTGGGCGCGGGGGCGGCAATCGGCAATGTCCTGCTCCCCAGCTTGATTAAACGCGACTTTTCTCGCAGCATTGGACTCATGACCGGAATTTATACGACAACCATGAATGTGTTTGCGGGGTTAGCGTCCGGAATCAGCGTACCCTTATCACGCTCACTGAATCTGGGTTGGCGCGGTTCCTTGGAGAGTTGGGCCGTGCTAAGCTTAATGGCGTTGATTATCTGGTTTCCTCTGGTCCGCCTTCACCACCACGTGCCCCTTGACGTGCGTCCGGCAAGACTGATGCACTCATGGCTTGCGTGGCAGATTACTTTCTTCATGGGTCTGCAGTCATTTTTGTTCTATGTGAATGTCGCCTGGTTTCCCACTTTGCTTTATGAGCGGGGCATGAGTTTGACAACGGCGGGCTGGTTGGTTTCCTTGATGCAAATCGTGAGTCTTCCTGCCACCTTCATTGTTCCTATTTTGGCCGGACGTCAGGCACGTCAGCAGTCCTTGGTGGCAGTTTCCGGCGCGCTTTTTCTGATGGGATATGCCGGGCTGTTATTGAGCACAGGGGTCATATCTACGGTCATATCGGTTATTTGTGTGGGGTTTGGTGCGGGAGCCAGCATTAGCTTGGCTCTGGCATTCTTTAGCCTGCGCACTCGCACTCATCTGCAGGCGGGAAGTATCTCGGGCATGGCTCAATCGTTCGGTTACGTGCTGGCTGCTGCGGGACCATTCACCATCGGCATTCTTCATAGTTTGACCGGATCATGGACCCTTCCCTTAGTTGTAATGTTGCTCGTGGTGTTGATCATGAGCGCTTTTGGATTGGGAGCGGGCCGGAATGTATTTATTGAAGAAGGTGGGGAAGTAGTCGGAAAATAGAAAAAGGTCGTTAGAGATGAGAACCTACTCGTTGAAGAAGCTTTTGAAAGCTAAGACTCCATTTTGTTCAAATTCACAAGAAGCTTAATGAATAGGGATGCAAAAAGTCGTAGGGTTCGGCGTAGGGCTGAGGATGGAGCTAATCTTCGACGTCAAACCCGAATTTTTTCCGGCGAGTTCGGCATACTCTTACCGGCATTTTTGCACAAACCATGAAATCTTTTCTATATGACAGGAGTCCTGATCCACGACTTTGGAGAGAAAAGTTCGGAATTGGGAACCGCAAGTCTGTACCTCGCAAAAAGTGCCAGCTTTGTACCATGGACCTGATATACTGGTCGGGAAAGTCACTCAGTTGTGAGAGGTGAGTGGAAGATGGCCGGGTTCCTTGTTGCCCACCAGGGTTTTCGATGCATGGAGCAAAAATCCTTATGGAACTTGATGGTAGCCCAATGAGGGCCTGCCAATCTCACGCCCAGTCTTCGGCCACCAACGGACACTGATCGAGATTCTCTGTCTTCTAAACAGGGGAGATGAATTGGCATTATGGTTAGCGAATAGGAAATTAACGGGAAATGGTCTCCCAATATCTGTGAGAAGAATTGGGACCACACACCATGCCATTAAGTTTTGGCGTGCCCAGGGGTCCTTTCAAACAGGACACGTAACTATACTCGTGTCCGGAAATGCCCGTAATGATTGTCTTACCCCTCTTGGATAGTTGGTCTCTCGGACAAGATGATGATCCATGGTGGCACTGCAGAGTCATCATTACTCCGCCGAAATTTTCCATTGGCAGGGACCCAAGCGAGGGATACGCATGTGGCAACGGTTTTCATGGGGTTCGGTCCTCGCAGGCCGACTGGGTTCCATGATTGGTAATTGGATTTTATTATCCGTCGGACCGGTGATTATCTATCATCAAACACATGAGGGGATCTTTATCGCCCTCTATTACCTTTTCCAAGGGGCGCCGAGTCTATTGATTGGCCCTTGGCTGGGATATTGGGTGCAACTTTTTAAACCTAAGATCCTGATGGTGGGTGCGGATATCAGCCGAGCTATCATTTTGGTGGGGGCGTCCGCCTTAGGCAATCCTTGGATTCTTTTGATCGCCTTATTTTTTCTTACCAGCATGGGCTATGTATTCACGACGGGTTCATCCTTGCTGTTGAGCCACTGGGCCGGCAAAAGGCGGGATGCGTTATGGTCTTTGCTGGAGGTTTTACATAATATCGCCGTGATCGTAGGACCGATGACGGCTCTATGGTTGATGCATGTCTATCCTCAGCATTTGAGGTATATCTTGTTTTGGGATGCCGGGTCATTTATCTTATCTGCCGCCGGGATTTCCGTTCTCTGGCGAATTCGGGTGCCTGAATACACCGAAAGAGCCAGGGTATCTCCTGTACGCCAAGTGGTACAAGGCATCCGAACGCTGCGCCAACAAGCTCCCCAATGGCATGCCGTCATTTTGGTATATGTCATGGGAATGGTGGGTGGCTATCTCTCCGTGATGATAATCCCTTATATGACGGACAAGCATATGGTGTTGCAGAGGTATCCCCTGATTGTGCTGTTTCAGGGTATTGCAGGACTTTTGGCTTCGTTGGTATCTGTTACTCGATGGCGTCAACGAGTGGGTTTTTTGTATGGTTCTGCAATTTTTTTTGTGTTGTTGTTTTCTGCTTTTGCTTGGGCCCCCACCCGCTTTTCCGAGGTTGTGGGCATTATGGCCGGCATGGCGTTCTTTAATCAATTTGCCACCGTCGTCCAAATCCAGAGGCTCAATGCATGGGAAGCGAATAGAGGGGCTGTTGTCAACAGTGTCCAATCTTTGGAAAATGGGTTTGAGTTATTGTGGGGGCTTTTCGCAGGCATTTTGTTGCGAATCGCCGGGATCCAGTGGATGACGGTCGTCAGTGTACCGTGGATCGCAGGAATTGTTTTTTTCATATTGGGCATCGTTTTTATGCGCCAACACTTTGTTCCTGGTCGTTTCCGTGAATGAGAACGATTAAACGACATATTTGCTAATCTTTGGAGGAAGGTTCTTACCCCTGAAAGATTAGCAAATTGCCTCGCGGTTCGGGATTTCGAGGGGCCCTCAGTCATTGGGATCCAATGCCGAAGAAATCATTCCGGCACATTCTCGTCACCGGGAATCGGACTGACGTCCACGAAAATTATGTTTAACAATACCGACTTTTCGGACCAAGGCTAATGCGCTCGATCTTTCATCTTTTTGGTTTAAGATTCCGAACTCATCTGGCTATGTTCCGTGAAAATTTTGGCCTGGGGGTGAGGCATTCTTTGTACAAGAACTAACAATGCGGCCGCTATTACCACAACCCCCCAGAATACGGTGTGGATGGCCGCACTCAAAGAAAAAGAGTCTAATCGTCCGATTGCGTGTGCTACCGAAACTGGCGTTTGTCGCCAAAATATGAGGATCAAGCCGCCCATTATTCCCGGACCCAGAGCGTTTCCCAGATTTCTTGCCAAATTGTACAATCCGGTGGCGGCGCCGATTTGGGTTGGTGAAACAATAGACTGGACTGTGACTAAGGTTGTCATAATCACAAGCCCGACTCCTCCTCCCAGTATCCCATCACCCACGGCAATCATCCACGTCCATGCAGATTCTTGAGCCGTGCTCTGAAAGAACAAAAATCCTGCAAGAATTCCGATCACACCATAGCGCTGAACAGTACGAAAGCTGAATCGGGTTAAGAGGGGCTTGGCCAGCATACTGCCGAGAGCCCAACCGACAGGCAAAGGCAAGAGAATTAAACCGGTTGCAAAGGGAGCATAATGGAATGCTATTTGTACCCACAGCGGTATGATCAAAGCAGCACCGTAGAGACTGCCACTCGCAATCAAAGCTGATGCAATAGGCCCGACTATAGAGAAACTGCGCAACCAATGCAAGGGAATTAAGGGTTCAACCGTCCGACTTTCGGTCTTAAGCCAGACTATGATTGCCAATACCGCTAGGCCAAGCAAAATCCAACCCCATACCATCCCAAAATTTTGGCGAAACACGGTGAGCGCGGCTAATCCCAAGGTTATCCACACAGCTAAAAGCACAGCACCCCATCCGTCTATTGGGCTATAGGAGGTAGTGTCCTCGGATTTGATATACTCTGCAGACACGAAAGCAGCGGCTACGATACCTAATGGTATATTAATTAAAAAGAGCAGCCGCCACGAACTCCATTGGGCGACGAGTCCGCCTAAGGTTGGTCCCAATACACCGGCTAATCCCCACATCGCACTTAAACGGCCTTGCATGCGGACCCGGTCCAAACCCACGAACTGCCGACCCATTAAGATCAGGCCTAAAGTAAAAATACCGCCGGCTCCCGTACCTTGCAAAACACGAGCCGCAACGAATAAGGTCATATTTTGCGCCGCTGCGCTGCCCAAAGAACCCATAACGAACAGGCCAATGGCCAACCGATACAAAAAACCGGGTTCGAATCGATCGGCCAGACGGCCAAAGATAGGTGCTACCACCGTCGTAGCGATCATAAATCCCGTCAGCATCCAAGGGTATAAAGCGATACCGGGCAAATGACGGGCGATCGTCGGACCGATTGTTCCCACCACGGTGCTGTCCCACGCGGCCAGAAAGGTAGCAAGAAGGACGGACGTTTGAAAACGCGTAAGAGGGTTCATTGCTTCTCCTCCTCGGGAGTCGACATGGGCCTAGGGCGCAAGCCATCTAATGCAAGTTGAATGGGCAGATTTAAGGCCGTATTCAGTTTCTCACCGCGTCTTACCGCCCAAGCCAAGGCAATTAAATACGCCGACAATAAATGCTCTATCACTTGAGCCGGATCAAGATCCGTGCGAATGACGGAACAAGATTGGGCTTGTTGCACCAGGGGTAGAAAGAGTTGCTGCAATGCGGTAGGTTTTCCGTCATCCAACGGATCGCCAAATAGTTCGGCGTAAATAACATCGGGAACCAGAATGCGGTCACGTTCGGCGTTTTCGGTCAGAGCATCGAAAGCATGATAAATTCCCAAAAGCGGGGGCAGTGTCAGCCACTGTGGCAAAAGTGGCATCAAGGATTCTGTCAGCAGGTCGACATAGGCACCAAAGATGGCACTTTTTGTGCTGAAATGAACAAAGAACGTTCCTTTCGACACCCCTGCAGTTCGAACAATTTGATCTACCGACGTTTTCGCCACCCCCTGTGTTCGGAACAATTCCAACGCAGTATCGAAGATTCGTCGACGAGTCTCTTGTTTTTGTTCTGTACGAACAGAAATCATACTCTTATCCCTCCGCAGAGAGATTAACACTTTCAATGACTGTAGTCAATGACTATGGTCATTGAAAATTGAATTCGGATGACTCCCATACCATGTCTGAAAGCTTCACGGCTCAGGGCCATGGTATTCCACCGCACCGATTGCAAGTTCGTCAGTGGCGATTGGCGGGATCTATGGCATATTAGATCCTAGTGGCGCGGGGAAAACAACGAGCATCAACATGATGGTCGGATTAACTCAACCGAGGTGCTCGTTATGTGCATGCCCAATTTGGAATGGCTATGGATTTACAATCAGTTTTGTAAGTACTGCATAGACCTGATGTTCGCAAATAGAATCCCTTATGGCGAAAGATCCTGAAACCATTGTGGTTCGGTTCGCGTTACTAATATGAGGAGGAAATGCGATGCGAAGGAAAAGACGATGGCGAACAGCATCCATGGTATGGGGTCTAGGGATAACACTAATGGCGATCATGGTCGGCATCACGGCTTGTGCTACAAATATGTTTTCCGGCAAAGAAACAGCAAAATTGTCGGCGGTGGAATTCCAAGGTTCGGGACTCAAACCGGGAATGGTACTGGGTTGGCACAATCGATTGTATCGGCTTGTTGGGACAGTAAACGCCAATCAGGTAGGCAAGAAACTCGGCCAGGTCCTCTACCATGGACCTTTAGGCAAGTCTTTTGTTCTCTTCACCTTGAGGGGACAAAATCCTTCGCGTGTGATTGTATTTAAGACAACGCAGGGTCAGTTTTTCCGAGCAATAATCACGCGCCACTAGGGCAGCCAGCATTTGTGTAATGCGAGTTTGAGGCTGATCGTCTCCCAGTGAGTACTGATAGGTGAATTTTTTCCCACCGGTTAAAAGGAGGATTCCAAGCCGTCAAGAACCTCCAGATCTACCGGAACACGAGGGGCAGAATGAACGTCGGGATTACCCCATGGGCTCGCCGCGTCAATCCCAAAACGGATATGGTCGGTACATATTCGGTAGACCCGGTTTTTAAACGTCAAATTGTGTGTGAAAATCTCACTCCAACTTGACACGAGAGAGAATGGATAATAATCGAAGGTTTGACACGGTCTGTCTGTTTCCATTCTCCCACAGAGGGTAAGTTTGACTAAAACTCTGAGATGTCACTATGAGTCACGTAAATGACCCGAGTTTCGCCCTTATTTTTATTTTTCTCTGGAAAGCCTTGGTGCATAAAGCTTTGCCATTATTCTAAGTGTAAGGTATGGTTGTGTGGTTACAAAAGCTTTACACTGTGGTATAATGGTGTTAATGTGAGGTACGGACGGGAGGGTGCTCATGGCCAAAATTGTCGCCAAACAACTACCAGGACATCGGGAACTCATTTATTACTACCAACACTCGTATCGGGTCAAAATTCATCCAGGGGCGGAGGGGAAGGGCCCCGGATCGGGGCCCAGTCAGGTTAAAACGGAATCGGTCTATCTCGGAACAGCGGACCAAGTGCGCGATCGATGTCGGGCCGGGTTCGCCTTTCAAAAAGTGCAGGCCAAGGGGCTGGGTGATGACGGTGCTCCACATGATTGACAGCTTGGGTTTGGTCGACGCCGTGAATCAGTACGTGCCCAAACGCCAACAAGGGTTAAGTCCCGGGGTCTATATCGCCCTGGGGTGTTAGCCTAAATTATCCCCAGTTTTTATTGTCAGAATAGACTGAATGGTCGAGATGAAAGAAATTCCGGGATGCAAAGGAAAATCGGGATCCGCTGTCGAAGAGATTGAATGTACAACATTCTTATCACGAGGAGGATTCCGATGGTTCGATTCGAGTCCATCACCAGTTTTTTTCAAACGCGCGGACAACTACGGCGCTCCCAGCGCACTACCTTGGCCGCATGAGTCTGGGCGGTCTTGTCTCAACAATTGCTGGGCATTGCTAAAATCGGTCGACAACGGGCCATGGCCCAGCGGACGACGGCAAAGCCTGCGATTAAGCGGGTGGACCGGTTTTTGGGGAATTTACGCATCCATAGGATCATAGCCCAAAAGGATTTGATTCACTCTGTGCTGGGGAATACGCGAGAAGCCTTGATTATCTTAGATTGGACGGATCCGCAGGATGGGATCCATCAGATTCCCTCCTGGAATTGGCGCACGCATGGACGGGCTCTTCCTTTAGCTTGGGTCACGGTGCGGAAAGATCTCCTCGCTGACCGCCAGCGTGCTACCGAAATCGCTCTCGTTAAACGCGTTGCAGGGCTATGGCCCCGCTCCTGTCATCCTATTCTGTTGGCGGATCGGGGATTTGGCGCCCAGGAGATCTTTGAATCCTTGGATGCCTTGGGCTGGGATGGGATCATTCGCGTCAAAGGATCGACACCTAGCGAAATCCGCCCCGGGGTTTGGACCTCTCCTGCTCTGGGCAAAAAATCGGCCGGTATTGCGGGACTTATTGTCCGTCCGGTATGGCAAATCTTATGGGAAACAAGCCTACCAACTCCGCATGGTGGTGTGGGCGCAAAAAGGGTATCCCGATCCCTGGTATTTGGCCGTCTCGGCGGGACTTTCGGCCACGACGTGGCCGGCACCATGGATCACCGCGGCCTATGGTCAGCGGTTTACGTGCGACTGGCAGGTACAGAAGCTTGCAGGTGAAAGTCCTGCTCCTGCGAATTACCCCATTCAAGTGGGATAGCCAAGAGTGGCAGGGTGTCCGGAGTAATCCGGAATCTGGTGGG
>JAKACM010000106.1 GCA_021821465.1 Bacillota bacterium | reverse complement strand
GACGAGATTCACCGTTTTAATCGAGCGCAACAAGATGTCTTGCTCCCGTTTGTGGAAGACGGCACCCTGGTGCTATTCGGGGCTACCACGGAAAATCCATGGATCTCTATAAACCGAGCGCTGCTATCCCGTTGCCTATTGCTTGAGCTCAGGGTTTTGAAGCACGATGCGATACAAGCTATTTTAAGCCGAGCCTGGGAGAGACGAAAGGATTGGTGGCGTGAGGATGGACGTATTGAGGAGGGGATATTTGAACAGATATCGGTGCAGGTCGGCGGTGACGGCCGATTTGCCTTGTCGATTTTGGAGCAGATGACCTTGTTAGCCGATGCCGTGAGCAGTCAACTGCTCGATCAGGCGCTTTTGAGTCAAGTTACCAATACGAGCCGCCATTATCACGATCGAATGGGGGACATGCATTATGATATTACATCGGCCTTTATTAAAAGCATGCGAGGATCTGACCCCGATGCCGCGTTATATTGGTTTGGGCGGTTATTGACAGGAGGCACGGACCCCAAATATGTAATGCGCCGCATCATGGTTCATGCCGCGGAAGACGTTGGTTTGGCCAATCCCATGGCTCTTGTCATAGCACAGGCAGCGTGGACAGCTCTGGAAACAGTGGGCCTACCGGAGGCGCGAATTCCCATGGCAGAAGCCGTGATATATATTGCTTCGGCCCCGAAATCCAATAGTGTGGTCGAAGCCTTAGAAAAACTCGACAAGGCACTGGAAAACTATCCCCAAAGTAGTGTACCATCTAATTTACGGGACACGCATTACAATGGTTCTGCCCCGATAAACACTCCGTACCTTTATCCGCATGCTTATCCCGGTCACTATGTACTTCAGCCTTATCTCCCTGATGAAATCGGAGAGCTTAACCTATATCATGCCAGTGATCAAGGTCTCGAAAAGGAGGTTAAGGAATACCTGCAATCGTTGCACCGTGTGGGATCGTAATGAAGTCTGAATCTTTTGGCTACGATAGTCCTTGAGTGACAGAAGATCAGTGTGCGCTATACTTGAGCATGTAATTGATTTATGCATCTTCATGAAAGATGCAGCACTATCGTTGTAAAGAGGGGGATGCGAATGGCTCAGGCGAGTCGGCCCGACACGGCCCGGGCGATAAAGCCGTCAGGAAAACTCCCATGGGTAGAACCGGTTTTTACCATTGTGGCGTTTACTGGATTTGTCATTTATTCTTTATGGGAAGTTTTTTTTCATAATACGGGAACTTATCATAATTATGTGTCCCCGTTTTTTTCTCCGGGTGTCGCGGGATGGTTCGGGTTTCATATTCTGACGGCACTTTATGTGGTGTGGGTGCCCTTTATCTTTCGGTTCTCCTGTTACTACTACCGCAAGGAATATTACCGCGCCTTTTCTTTTCACCCGTTCGGATGCGCGGTGACCGAGCCGAAAGCGAATCGTCGCCGTTCTTACAAGGGTGAATGGAAAATCAATAATTTGCACCGCTACGCTTGGTTCTTAGCCGTCATCGTTCTGATTTTTCTTTGGAAAGATGTGGTCGAGGCTTTTATATTTCCTAATGGATTCGGCGTGGGTATAGGGTCTTTGATTTTGTTAATTAACGCCATTTTATTGACAGGATACACGTTTTCTTGTCATGCTTTTCGCAACATGTTTGGAGGACGCAAAGACTGCTTTTCTTGCACCGCTCACGGGAAAAAGACTACGAGCTACAAATTGTGGCACCGGATTTCGGAAGCAAATGTCTATCACGGAGCATGGGCATGGGCATCACTCTTTTCCGTGTGGATCGCGGATCTTTATGTTCGCCTGTTAATTATGGGCGTAATTCATGATGTGAGGTTGTTCTGATGAATATAGAGACAATGGAAACTCACTCATTCGATATTTTGGTACTCGGCTCCGGTGGAGCAGGGCTTAGGGCTGCAGTGGAAGCGGCTTCGGCCGGCGGGTTGTCGGTAGGGATCATCGGAAAATCTTTGCTGGGCAAAGCGCACACCGTTATGGCTGAGGGGGGAGCCGCGGCCTCTATTGGCAATGTGGATGGACATGACAGTTGGCAAACTCATTTTTATGACACCATGAAAAGCGGGCATTACATTAACAACTTTCGCACCGTCGAAGTGTTTACTAAAGAGGCACCAACCCGTGTCCTGGAGTTGGAGCAATGGGGAGCGGTTTTCGACCGGACTCCGGAAGGTCTGATCATGCAAAGGGCTTTCGGTGGACATAGTTTCCGGAGATTGGCCCACATCGGCGACAGAACCGGCATGGAATTGTTACGAACGCTGCAATATCAGGCTATCTCTATGAATATCGAGATTTTTCAAGAAGTGACCATGACCCGGTTACTGATGGATCAAGGCCGGATTGCCGGTGTGTTCGGATATTATCGATCCGATGGTCATTTTGTTCTCTTTAAAACCAAGGCTTTGGTTCTTGCTACGGGAGGTTGGGGCAAGGTCTTTAAAGTCACATCGAATTCATGGGAAAGCACGGGAGACGGTGCTGCAATGGCCTATCGTCTGGGGACTGAATTACAGGATATGGAAATGGTTCAGTTTCACCCGACGGGTATGGTCTGGCCACCCGGTGTCGCTGGGCTCCTTGTGACAGAAGGTATACGCGGAGAAGGGGGAATTCTTTACAACTCCGAACGAGAGCGCTTTATGCTGAGATATGATCCGGAACGTCAGGAACTGTCTACCCGTGATGTCGTGGCCCGTTCAATTTTCCGCGAAGTGCAAGAAGGACGCGGAACTCCTCACGGAGGAGCGTGGCTTGACATCAGCCAAAAGGGAGCGGACTTCATCAAGCAGAAATTGCCGGGAATGTATGAGCAGTTACTGACCTTGGGAGATATTGATATCACGAAATCTCCGTTCGAGGTTGCACCAACCTGTCATTACACCATGGGAGGTGTCAAGGCCCATGCGGAAACCTGTGCAACCAATATTCCTGGACTATTTGCGGCGGGTGAAGTGGCATGCGGATTGCACGGAGCCAATCGCCTGGGAGGAAATTCTTTAGCGGACATTCTTGTCTTTGGACGAAGGGCAGGAATAGCCGCCCGTGATTATGCCGCATCTCGAAAAGACGATGTGATGGTGTCGAATCAAGAAGTCGAAGAGGAAACGGAACGCATTTTGATGCCCTTCAACCGTCCCGACGGTGAAAATCCTTATGCTATTCATGCGGAACTGCAGGAAACCATGTCTAAGCACGTGGGAATTGTACGAGATCAGAAGTTATTGGAAGATGGCCTGGAAAAGGTCTTGGAACTGGAAGAACGAGCTAAAAACATGGGAGCTAAAGGCAGCCGGATTTACAATCCGGGTTGGCATGCTGTCTTCGATGTGGAAAATATGTTGTTACTGTCGGAATTGATCATTCGCGGCGCTATCGAACGGAAGGAAAGTCGAGGCGGGCACTGGCGGAGCGATTATCCCGAAGAATTGGAAGAGATGGGACAATGGAACTTTGTCCATAAAACATCACCAGACGGTGATCAGATTAAAAAAGAACGGGTTCCGGTCATGCCTCCCGCTCTTCAAGAAATTTGTTCTCGGCCTGTGGCCCCCGGCAAAGAGCCCTCGCCGAACTTAGACCAGCGGAAGGGGGCCTCATCATGAGTGACCAATATGTGTTGAGTATCTTTCGAGGGGGCCAAGACGGGGGTGGGGAAGAGACCTACCAGGTTCCGGCTATTCCCGGAATGGTAGTCTTGGATGCTGTCCATTATGTTCAAGCCCATGATGCGCCCGATTTAGCAGTGCGTTGGAATTGCAAAGCGGCTCACTGCGGCTCTTGCTCGGCAGAAATCAATGGGATGCCGAAACTGATGTGCAAAAGCCGAATGGATGAGTACGCGGGGCAAGTCGTGCACATTCAGCCGATGAGAACTTTTTCCATCGTAAAAGATTTGGTTACGGATGTCTCCTGGAATTATGACGTGGCCAAGAAAATTACCGCGTTTACTCCTGCAACGGCCACACCCTTTCACATGCAGCAATGGGATGTAGACAGGGTCCAAGAATTTCATCATTGTATCGAGTGTTTTCTATGCCAAGACGTCTGTCACGTTTTGCGCGACCATGATGCCAAAGACCGGTATTTTGGTCCGCGGTTCATGGTCAAGATGGCAGAGTTTGAGATGCACCCCGTGGATGAAGCCGATCGTATTCCGCAATTGAAGAATGAAGCGGGTATCGGCATGTGCAATGTCACGAAGTGCTGCACGGAAGTGTGTCCGCAACATATCCATATTACAGACAACGCCATTATTGCTTTGAAAGAACGTGTAGCGGATAGGTATTATGACCCCATTCGAAATTTTTTCCGGCGGTTTAACAAAAAAGAGGATTCATCCGCTACAGTACCTTCAAAAGTGTGAACAAAGTGTCGGTTTCCTTCCTTCTGAGGGTTAAGATACGCTGAGTAGACTGTGTTTTAAGGCGCAGGACACCAATACTCCGGCGTATTTAAGCGCAAGAAATGGCCAGGAGACAGCGGCCATAGGTAAGGATTGACGGGCGGGTTACATTCTGACAGAGCACAGGATAGAAAAAAGGGCAAAAGGCAGAGGATTTGCTGTCTTTTGCCCTTTTGTTGGCAGCCTGCTGTGATCGAAGAGGCGTGGTTTGAGATCGACAACACTCACCGGAGTGCGTGGTGTCAAGCAGAATTCTTCGCCATCGTTTGAAGAGTGTCGATGATGAGAGTTAAATTGTAAGTCCTGTTGACAAGACTAGTCATATGGAACAAGTAGGAATGATATTTTGGTTTAACAGTGCGAAACTTAACTTGGAAGCCGCACCTAAGAACCATTGACCTACTAGGCTGACCATGATAACTTACAATTAAGGAAGAGAGTGTGAGGACGGTGGGCTCATATGATCAAGATCTCGAGCAAGGGTCGTTATGGTGTTAAAGCCGTGTACGAATTGGCTTTGCATTATGGGCAAGGGCCCGTTGCCGTGAATTGGATCGCCAAAGCGCAGAACATTTCGGAACAATATTTAGAGCAATTGATGGGTCCCTTAAAAAGAGCCGGACTGGTACGTGGATTGCGTGGAGCCCAGGGCGGGTACATGTTAGCAAAACCACCGGCTCAGATTTCAGTAAGCGACGTAGTAGACGCTGTAGAAGGACCCATTGTATTGACCGATTGCAGTTCCTTTGACAGCCAGGGATGCCCGGAAATAGATTATTGTGTTGGCCCGGACGTTTGGAGTCGTGTACAAGAAGCGCTCATTGAAACGATGTCCTCTATGAGTTTTCAAATGTTGATTAATTTGCAACGAGAGCACTTCAAACAGAATGTGGCAACCTTACTGGAGGGTGGGGGATAACGTGGCTCGAACTGTGGCAATCGGTTTAAGCGGCGGCGTCGACTCATCGGCAGCGGCCGCTTTGCTTTTAGAACAGGGCTATGATGTCATCGGGGTGACTATGCGTCATTTGCCGGCTGAAAGTACCAACAGCTGTTGTTCGCTTGAGGCCGTAGTGGATGCCAGGCGGGTCGCCAAAAAGCTCGGCATTCCGCATTATCTGGTTGACGTTGAGCAGCCCTTTTTCGAACGCGTGATTGTGCCTTTTCAAGAAGCGTATTTGGCGGGAACGACTCCCAACCCTTGTGCTTTGTGTAACCGCTACATCAAATTTGGAGCGATGTGGGAATGGGCAGCCAATCAAGGAGCAGAGTTTTTGGCTACCGGGCATTATGTTCGGCTAAGGGAAGATAACGGGTTCATCTATATCATGCGCGGTGTAGACCGGAGCAAAGACCAAAGTTATCTGTTATATACGATGACTCAGAATGATTTGGCGCATTTATTGTTTCCTCTGGGCGAATACTATAAGGAAGATTCCCGGGCCATTGCGGAGCGTTATGGATTGGTTACGGCTCATAAAAGAGAGAGCCAAGAACTATGCTTTGTGCCTAAGAATGACTATCAAGGTTATCTGAAAGCCAACCGACCCGAGGCTGTTCGTCCCGGAAAGGTTGTGGACACAAAGGGAAATATCATCGGCCAGCACCAGGGTGTCTCATTTTATACTATTGGGCAACGGCGGGGATTGGGGATCAGTTCTCAGGAGCCGCGCTATGTTGTGAAGCTGGATGCGGCACTGAATCAAATTGTGGTCGGATCCAAAGACGAAGTATTTCAAGAATCTGTCCACGTTGAACAAGTGCACTATGTTATTCCCAACAGTCCAAAGAAAATCACGGGGCACGCTAAGATTCGGTATAATATGGAACCGGAGCCTGCGCAATGGGTTGGATACGGATCAGAATCGGATATTGTTTTTCGAAACTCTCAATGGGCCATATCACCGGGACAGGTTGCCGTCATATATCAAAATGATGCTTTGATGGCCGGAGGCAAAATTCAACAAGAGACTTAAACCTCGAGGGATGGCGGAGCATGATGGTGAGCAGATGGCATTTATTACATTTGCCGGTGACTTTGCAAGAAAAACCCGGTCAATGGGGATGGGTCGAGAACGTCTCGATCCGATGGCCGGAAGGCGTGCTTGAGGGTATCGGTGTTCGTTACGGATTCGCTCGGTGTTACATTGCGGCGGCAAATGGAGCCTTAACCGTCACCAGGATGGGGATTCGGGTACGACAAGAACAATCGCTGGAAAAGCACTCACATCGGTGGTGGAAAATGTTTTACCACCAAGAGGTGCTTATGAACCAACCTGTTTGGGCGCAAAATGGCGAACTCTTAGGGCGGATAACAGACGCCATGATCGATGAAGACAGTTTGGTGGTTCATGATCTTGTTGTCAGCCGTGGGATTTTGGAAGATCTCCTTCATGGTGCCTTATTGGTTTCGAGGCGGGAATTTGAAATCGATTCGGATGGTAGGATTAAAATTTCCCCTCATCGGGCAGTATAGCGGTATCACTCCAAAAGGAGCAATAAAAAACATGAAAGATCCTTTATGCCCTGCTTGTGGGGGCCGCAATGTGGGTCGTGTCGGTACCGTTCAGTATTATTGCTGGGATTGCTTCATTGAGTTTTCATTGAGTCCTCGCGGTATCCGCATGTTTCGGGTGGAAGCGGATGGGGAATTGTCTCGTATGGACCAAGTGGGACCGGAAGAGGTGATGTCATGAAAACGAAATATCTCAGTGGAATGCTGACCGGGACATTGGTCGGCGTGGTGATGGCCGGTGTCTGGTTGTTGCGTAAGCCCAATTCTCGCAGAGTCTATCGTCTGGCTTGGCGGAGCGCCAGCCGGATGGCTCCCAAAGCGTGGCGAGCGGCCAAAGCGGGGGGACGAGAAGTTGTTCACATGGCCAAACGGCGCCTCGGGTAGAGGAATTTGTCCGATAAGGGTGGCAATGTGAGATATTCGAACATCGCTAAAGACCCCGATCAAAGGAAGCTATACCGTTGGGGCCTTTTGGCGATTTTCGTGATCGGCTCTCTTGGGGTAGTGTTCGCCGCGCGGATGATTCTTCTTCCGTTCGTATTGGCCATCATTCTTGTCTATCTGTTGGCTCCCTTGGTTGAGCTGATCGTCAAATACCGGATTCACCGGGTTGTGGCAATTCTTTTGGCTTACGCCTTGGTGAGCCTGATTCTTGTCGCCACGGTGGTTTACATGTTGCCCTTGTGGATGCAGGAACTGGTGAAGATGATCCATATTATTCCTGGGATGACGAAACAAATTCAATTGAGCTGGAATTATTGGCTTGGACGTTTTCACCAAGCCCCAATTCCCGGCACTGTCAGACGTGCTATCGATGAGGCCGGCATTCACTGGGAAAACAAGCTGTTTTCTTTAACAAGACAGTTTGTGGTCACAATTTTTGGAGTGTTACCTGGAATTTTAAGTGTTATTATTTCACCGATCCTGGCATTCTATCTTCTCAAAGATTTGGAGCGTATCCGAAAAAGATTTTGGCAAGTGATTCCCATCAGCTGGCATCCGTCCGTATACGTGCTTGCCTTGGACGTTGATCGTGCGCTCAATGGATTCATTCGCGGCCAACTCCTGGTTGCCCTCTTGGTCGGAACTTTGTCGGGACTCTGGGTGGCGTTTCTTGGGATTCCGCTCGCATTCTTAATTGGGGTCATCGCCGGTGTGACCGACGTGATTCCATATGTCGGACCCATAGCCGGTGCGATACCTGCGGTGATGCTGGGCATGGAACGCTCGCCTATTATTGCCGTGTATGCGATTTTGGGATTTGTCGCCATTCACCAACTTGAAGGCGCGGTAATTGGACCAAAAATCATGGGGGATTATGTCGGGCTCCATCCTTTGGTCGTCATCTTCGCTATTCTGGCCGGTGGTGAAATGGGCGGACTGGTCGGATTGTTGCTGGCTGTGCCATCGGCTGCCGTGATCAAAGTCATTTTTGGTCATTTGTATCGCCGTTTAATAATCTGACTTGACCGTTTTAGAATGAGCCAAGTACAATGTATAGGATTACTTAAAGCCTGCTCGCTAAGTTAGGAGGATTCTCGCATGCGTTCTGCGGAAATTCGGAAAAAATTTGTTGATTATTTTGAGTCAAGGGGGCATCACAATGTGCCAAGTTCTCCCTTGGTTCCCGCAGAAGATCCGACTTTGCTGTTTACCAATGCCGGTATGGTACAATTCAAGGATGTTTTTTTGGGCCATGATGTCCGATCTTATTCCCGAGCGGTGTCTGTCCAAAAATGTATGCGCGCCGGTGGCAAACATAATGATCTGGAGCAAGTGGGGAAAACAGCTCGGCATCAGACTTTTTTCGAAATGCTCGGAAATTTTTCTTTCGGAGATTACTTTAAGCGAGAGGCGATTCGCTATGCTTGGGACTTTCTTACCCAAGTCTTGGGCCTGAATCCGGATGTTTTGTGGATCAGTGTATTTGAAACCGACGATGAGGCCTACCAATTATGGCGAGAAGTGGCGGGAGTACCGGCTGGACGCATTGTGCGTCTTGGAGAAAAAGAGAATTTTTGGAGTATGGGAGACGTTGGCCCCTGCGGTCCCTCTTCGGAAATTTTTGTCGACCGTGGGGTCCAATATGCTTGTGGAAATCATTGTGGGTTGGGCCAGTGCGAATGCGACCGTATTCAGGAAATCTGGAACTTGGTATTTATGCAATATGATCGGGATGAAGATGGACATTTGACTCCTTTGCCCAGACCGTCTATTGACACGGGGATGGGATTGGAACGCATCACGGCCTACTTGCAGGGAGTGGACTCGAATTTTGACACCGATTTGCTTCGACCCATCATTCAACGAGTGGAAAATTTGTCGGGTTTAAAATATGACAAGGGTGCGGCGGGGATGCCATTTCGGGTGATTGCTGACCATATTCGTGCCATTACATTTCTCTTAGCTGAGGGGGTATCCTTCAGTAATTCAGATCGGGGTTATGTTTTGCGACGGATCTTACGGCGAGCAGTCCGTTTTGGGTTATTGTTGGGCTTTCATCGCTCCTTTTTGCATGAACTAGTTCCCGTTGTGGGAGAAATTATGGGTGAAGCCTATCCTGAGGTTGTACGGCGACAAACATTGATTCAACAGCTTATTCGAGATGAAGAGGAACGTTTTGGGGTGACCTTAGAGTCGGGGATGAAGGTGCTTGATTCAAAACTGCAAGCCATTCCCAAGGGTGGTGTACTGTCCGGTGAAGAGGCATTTGTGTTGTATGATACCTATGGCTTTCCTTTGGATCTGACGACGGATGCCGCACAGGAACGGGGAATCCAGATAGATCATAATGGGTTTGAAGAGGCGATGCATCAACAAAAGGAAAGGGCCAGACGGGCCAGAAGTCAGAGACAAGATGCGGAGAATCTTCCTGGGTTGCCTCCTAACAGATTTGTTGGTTACCAACAGTTGGCGGTAAAGAATGTTTCAATCGATCAGTTGTATATTGACGCTGATAATGTGCATCGGTTGACCGCCGGGGAATCGGGCTGGGTGTCCACTCCAAAGACGCCGTTTTACCCCGAAGGCGGAGGACAGGTGGGAGACTTGGGTGCGATTCAAGGCCCACACGGAACGCTGCAAGTCGAAGATGTTGTCAAGTTCCATGGCCACATTTGGCACTACGGTAAAATGACCGCAGGAAGTCTAAGCCTAGGCGAAGAGGTTGCGCTTCTTGTCGATCGACAGGCGCGAGAAGATACCATGCGCAATCATACCGGTACGCACTTATTGCATGCCGCTCTTCGGTCGGTGTTAGGGGCTGCAGTGCATCAAACCGGGTCGTTGGTGGCGCCCGATCGGCTACGGTTTGATTTCTCTTACCCCACACAATTGTCGGATGACCAAAAGCAGGCAATAGAAGATCTGGTGAATCAATGGATACTGGCGGATATTCCTGTCGATGTCCGCGAAATGAATAAGGATGAGGCGCTAGGTGAAGGAGCTTTGGCATTTTTTGGCGATAAGTACGGGGAAGTCGTTCGTGTCGTGAACGTTCTTGGGGCGAGCCGGGAACTTTGTGGAGGGACACATTGCGAGCGAACGGGGCAAATTGGATTATTTGCCATTACTGAAGAAACGTCGGTCGGGACCGGTTCACGTCGAATTGAAGCGGTGACCGGCCGAAATGCGGTGGCATCCTTTCGCTCTTATCGCTTCGCATTAGAACACCTTGCTACACAGTTGCATGCCCCCATGGATTCTTTGCACGATAAGGTGAAGAACGTAATGGAAGTGAATAGGCGGATGGAATCTGAATTGGGAGAATTGCGCCGTGCTAACCGTCGGGAACGGGGGCGTAGGTTAGTGGCGGACGCGGAAGATTATGACGGACTGAAAGTGGTAGTCCGAGAAGTCTCCTCCGGTTCAGTGGAAGAGTTGCGTGAAGTTCTCGATGGGGTTAAGGATATGGTGGCAGGTGCCATTTTGGTTGCGAACCATGGTGAGCGTGCCTCAATAGTTGTATATTTAGGAAAAGACTTAGTCGTGCGTGGACTGGATGCGCGAAATCTCGTGAAAATCCTAGCGAGACACATTCAAGGCGGCGGGGGTGGGCGAGTAGATCTTGCTCAGGCCGGTGGTAAAGACGTAACAGGCATCGAGTCGGTGCTTACACAGGCGCATCATCTTCTTTCCGAAAAATTAGTGGCTGCAGGATAAGATGGGAAAGGACGTGGATTATGGGGCCGACGGATGAAACTCGCAGGTTGTGGGGGCATCAGGAAGCGGCCAATCAGGCTGATGCGATTTTGCGCGAAGTCTATAGCGCTCTCAAGGATAAAGGATATAATCCCATTAGTCAGCTGGTTGGGTATTTATTGTCCGGTGATCCGGCCTACATCACCAGTCACCAAGGGGCGCGTAACCTGATTCGCCGCGTGGAACGCGATGAGTTGTTAGAGGAGCTTTTGCGCCAATACGTGGCTCAGGTTGAGAAAATGTCCTAGAATATGGCCAAACGCATAATGGCACTTGACCTTGGGGATAAATGGATTGGGGTTGCTATCAGCGATGAATTAGAATTATTGGCTTCGGCAAAGCCGCCAATCAAAAGGCATTCCCATTCTTCGGATCTTCAGAATATTTTAGGGTTGACCACGACTTGGGATGTGGAACAAATTGTGGTAGGGTTACCATTGAACATGAATGCAACGGTCGGTCCTCAGGCCGAAAAAACCTTAAAGTTTGTTGAGGACCTGAAAGCTGAGGCCCCTTGCAATGTGACGATGTGGGATGAACGACTCACCACTCGACTGGCTGAGCGGCTGTTGATTGAGCAGAACGTTCGCCGCGATAAAAGAAAAAAGGTGGTGGATGGTCTGGCTGCCGAACTAATCCTGCAAGGGTATCTCGACCATAAACAGCACACCAATTCAAGGGAGGACATTCTCATGGATGATGAAAAAAACTTGGTAGGACACGGGCCTGAGGACGAAGACGAAATCATTACCCTGACTGATGAAGAGGGACATGAGCACGAGTTTGTCGTGGTTGACGTTATTGAGGTCGAAGAACAAGATTATGCTATCTTGCTGCCCATTGATACGAGTGAGGAAGAAGAAGCCGAGGCTGTAATCTTGCGTCTTGAAAAAGATGATGATGGCGATGATATTTTGGTCGATATTGAATCGGAAGAAGAATGGGAAAAAGTAGCCCAAGCTTACGAAGAACTATTGGATGATGACGAATAAGGGTCAAGTAACGGGAGCGATTTCTCATTGATGGCTGGGCGTAGGACTGAAGAGGGATCCTCGCTGCGCAATCGACGTTTGGTATGGTGGGCGGGGACGGCTTTAGTAGGGGCCGTCCTTTTTTTGGCTGTTCGAGTGTGGCTATTGTTCCAACCTTTACAGCCGAGCACCCACCACCCCACATACGTGAAAGTTGTGCCTGGCCAGTCGGCGGCCCAAATTGGGTCTATGTTATATAGCAAACACTTGATCCGTTCGGCATTGGCCTTCCATGTCTTAAGCGACATTAACGGCCAGTCTCGCGCATTGCAAAGCGGTGTGTACCGCCTAACCCCCGCCGAAAGCCCTGGTTATATGCTGGCTATGATGGAACGGGGAGAGGTTGTAACCATACGAGTTAGCATTCCCGAAGGGTTTACTGTCAAAGAAGTTGTTCAGCGTCTCGTTTCGCATCACATCGGAAGTGAAGCCGCATTTCGATCGTTACTGGGCCATCTGTTGCCGGGTATGCCCCCTGCCCAAAAGGGTGTTAGAGATCTCTATGAAGGCTATCTCTTTCCGGCGACGTATCGATTCCCCTACGGAACTTCGGCCAAGGCGGCATTGGTAACCATGTGGCAGACCTTCAAATCCCGGGCACTTCCTCTTTATCGGCAGAGTCATTCGTCTTTGAGTCTGGTGCAGTGGGTAACAATGGCTTCGATTATCCAGCAGGAAGACAAAAATCCTCAGGATGCAACCAAGATCTCCGGGGTATTTAACAATCGGTTACGAAGCAACATGTCATTGCAAAGTGATGCAACCGTACGTTACGCTATCGGCCATGCATTGGCCGGGCCTCTCACCCTGGCTGATCTGCAAGTTAACTCGCCTTATAACACCTATGCTCACAAAGGGTTGCCTCCGGGACCGATTTCCAATCCCGGAATGTTGGCTCTTAAGGCCGCGGCCACACCAGCGAGAGTTTCCTATCTGTATTTCATCGCACTTCCTAACGGCCACACGTTATTTGCGACAACTTACGCGCAACAATTAGCCAATATTCGATACGCCAATAAACACTTTTAAAAACATTGCATTCGGGATCCGTATAAAATGATAAAAAATGGAAAAACTCCCTGTAGAGCATGGTTACGAAGGGAGTTTTTGGTGTGCAAAGGTTTCATCGACGGTGGGCAGTCTGGGCCGCCGTGTTGGCCACCGGAATATTGGGGATTAGTTTAATGTTTTGGGTGCGCAACTCAGGGGCTGAACCTTTCTCCACGGAACCCGTAAGGCCTTTGCATCCTGCAATAACGACGATGGTGGTAGGAGCCGATGGTAAGCCTCTGACCCGGGTTGTAACTTCCCGGGCACTTATGGTGGATCCTTCCCGATTGCCTATTTGGGCCCTTCGGGAATTGCATCGCCGCTACCCCGGGGCCATGGCTTCTAAGAGCCAAATCTTATGGAATGGGCATTCGCCCTTTTATCAGCAAGCTCTGCACTGGAATATTTCCGGATTGTATCCGGTTCATACTCGTGTCGTCGTGCCCATAAAGGGAGTGTCGACAGAGTGGATCACAGTCATTGCTCGCCAACACGGTGCTTGGGCCAGACACGCCTGGGTGTGGAATCAGCATGGGGCGTTTGAACCTTCTCTCCAAACGGTGCATGTGACTCTCAGCGCTTCGCTTATGAAAACGCTCTCTCCTTGGCTCCCACAGGGAAGTTCGGCTATTGTTATCAATGGTCGCGGACAAATCTTAGCTCAATTGGCGAACCCCGGTGATCGCAGACTGAGTTGGCAACCCCATCCCGTGGGGGAAATTTTGACCCCGGTCTTATTGGCGACTGCCATTCAGCACCCTCAATTGTTTGCCAAACTGAGTCCCACCCAACCGAATTTGCTGAGTGTAATCAGTGCGCGTTGGGGTCAGTCATCCATCCGCAGAACTTTACGGACACTAGGATTCGGCAAAGGCACGGCAATATCCGGGCAACCTTTTCCCGACCCGCCATTGTCTGAGGGTAACGTGAAGGTATTCACGCAGGGGACAAATCTATGGGCAACTCTTGATCAAGTGGCTAGGGGCTACTTAGTATTGGCAGATAGGGGTCACGAGCCCTATCTGAGTTTGAACCCGAGAGTGTCGAACAAAGCCTCAAAACCCTTGACGACTAGGGGCGCGGTGAGTGAAGTGGAAAAGGTGCTCCCGCAAGAGTTAGTCAATAATATTCGGTTTTCTGTGTGGAGGCCGGGCAATCATCTGGCTGTGGCTTACACACAGGCAAACGGGGGAATCGTGACAGTTATTCAAGGCCCGGCCACCGCGCATACGCTAAGTATTGTACAACAAGTGGCCTTATGGGCACATAATAAGTAGTTCATGAGTGGGGTAATAAAGTAGCATTTCCCTAACGATTGTAGGCGAAAACATTGCCATTTAAATGTGAGTCTTTTAGAGTGGTTTTATGAAACGGATAAAATATCGTGCGGCAGTGGAAAAAAAGTTTTTGCACATTTTTCAATCTGGCATCCAAGAATGGTACCGTCGCGAGGGACGAAATTTACCTTGGCGGAATACCACCGACCCCTACCGGATTTTAATTTCGGAGATTTTACTTCACCAAACCACTGTGAAAACCGTTGAACCGGTATACCGTCGGTTTCTTGAGTCTTTTCCCACAATAGAAGATTTGGCGCGATCATCCGTAGATGAGGCCAAGGCCATCACAGATCCTTTGGGTTACAAAATTCGCGGACAATGGCTTCATGAAATAGCGCAGGTCGTGGTTCAAGAGTTTAATGGTATTTTTCCTGATACGTTGGAGGGATTATTGCGGCTCCCGGGAGTCGGACGATATACGGCTGGGGCTATATTGTCCTTCGCTTTTGGGTATGATGCGCCGATTTTGGATACAAACGTTAATCGGCTGATAGGGCGGTATTTCGCCATTGATTATAAGAAATCTCAGGCAGATACAAAACATCAGCTCTGGTCGATTGCCGAGGCAGTTGTTCCTTCGGGACATGCCAGGGAATTTAATAACGCGATTATGGACATGGGGGCGCTGATTTGCACCGCCCGCAAGCCCAAATGTTTGGTATGTCCGATTGCGCATGGGTGTGCCATGATAACGATTCCCGGTGAGCAAGATCCGCTCCGTGCCGCTGAAGAAAGGGTTCAGTATCAAAGGCGATCGGAATAGGAGCAGGCCGTCGGTTGTGTTAATTCCTCATAGGTAGGCTACGAACGTATTTTGCTGCTCTATTGCTTCGTTGTCAATTGGGTAAATTGGGATATGAATGCGAAATTAATGGAGGCAAAACCTTCAAGCCATTGCTGCGTAACGACTTCGCAATGCACAGCATTGTCGTCGATCCCCCAGGTTTTTACTGACGGTCGACGGCAACATTTTATGGTTTGATCCATTGGACGAGCTTTTTTTGCAGTTGCGATGGGTGATCGATGCAAAAAATACCGCCCTGCAAACATCGCTCCTGAGATGCTCTCGGTATCGAATAATAGGAGGTTGTAACTGCTTGTGATAAATCTACAATTATGTTAAAGAGTATGGTATAATCCTTTTAGGTGATGGAACAATGGACGAACAGTTTGTCAGTATTGGCAAAGCCGCGAAGATGCTCGGGATGAGTATCGAAGGGCTCCGGAAATGGGAACGCGAGGGACG
>JAKACM010000105.1 GCA_021821465.1 Bacillota bacterium | reverse complement strand
TGATCATGACCAGCGGGTTCGTGGCGGACACCACCTCTTTGCCGCTCGTGATTTCGAATCTGGTGAATATTGTTTCCGCAGACTATTTTCATCTCGGATTTTTGTCTTATATGATCCATATGCTTCCGGTAGACATTATAGCTGTGGGAGCCAGTCTGACGGCCCTCTTTATTTATTATCACAAGCATCTCCCCGTCTCCATTGATACCAAGGCGTTGCCTGAACCTAAAAGTCGGATTAAAGACATCCGGGTTTTTCGACTGGCGTGGGTGATTCTTCCGCTATTGTTGCTGGGTTACTTTCTTAGTCAGTTTTTGCATTGGCCGGTTTCCATTTTTACCATGACGGCCGCTGCCGTATTATTGGTCGGGGCAGCCCGAAGTCCCTATATCTCTTCGTGGCGTTTGATCAAAGAGGCACCATGGAAAATCGTGGTCTTCTCCATCGGCATGTACATCGTAGTCTTTGGATTGCGAAATCAGGGGCTGACAGCGATTTTAGGACAGGGCCTGAAGCATCTCAGTCTTCACGGTTTCGTGGTGAGCGCTCTGGGTACAGGTTATTTGGCCGCATTTCTCTCCTCCATCATGAATAACATGCCTACGGTCTTAGTCGATGCCTTAGCGATTCATCATGCGCATGTCACACCCGTGATGACCCATCTTATGGCTTATGCCAATATTGTCGGATCCGATTTGGGCCCGAAATTTACTCCGATTGGTTCTTTGGCCACCCTCTTATGGTTGCATGTGTTAGAACAGCGCAAGGTGCGTATTAGCTACGGCTATTATATGAAGGTCGGATTTTTGCTCACGATTCCGGTATTGTTGGTCACCCTCTTGGCTTTAGCGTTATGGACAGGGATTATCGGAGCCTAGAAATTTTTCACGTGGTGACCATGTAAGCTTAAAGGCTAAGTAACAACAGATGAGTTTGAAATCTCTCGTTGTGGTACGAAGACGCCAAGTTTTTCTCTTCTTGGATTGTTCCGACAAATGGGAGACCCTGCAATTGTAAGCTGGTTGTGGGGTTGGTTCATGTTGCAACAGGTTGTCTCACCCACATTGCCTATTGCTAATATATGCATATGGATAAGAAGTGGACATTCACCCAATTCACCAGCCCGAGGGCTTCTCTGACGGTTGTACATCTGGAGCGGGTTCTGGCTCAGCTTGCCTGGATCCAACAGGCGACAGTGTTAAGCACGATGGCGATCGGGTGGGCGCACCATCTCACATTTTCAACCTCCCTGCCGTCTCAGTGATCCACCGTGCGCGCGATCGAGGTATGCCGCACTCGCCGTTCCGCCAGCGTCTCGGGTATAGATTGCTAACGAGGCATACGCCTGGGCAACTGATTCACCCCATTTTTTTGGTAACGAAGAGCGCTGAGTTGAGCCAAAGTGTTTTGTATCCAGGGGATAATATGATATCGCTAGCGGTTCGAGTCCCATCTTGCGATTTCGGGGATGAGCAGGAATTATAATATTTAAAATTTAGCTCACGGGACTGTAGGAATAAACGTTATCATTCGTATACTTAGTATATATGGGATAATCCGTCAGTGACGAACAGTGGTTGAACCCGCAATCATGTGAAGCGGATAATGATCGTCGAAATCCCAAGAAATTGATGTGGTCCGGGAATTGGGGCAAGGCAATAGTGAGATCAGATGGGATCGCTAGAGGAATTGCGTAGTTGCGATCGGCATTTACTACTGCACCCGACGAAGAGCAATGCAATCAATAAGCGATTGTCAGGCGGGTACATTTGTTGGAGGCACCGCCAAAACTCAACACGTAAGCACTGGACGGCTTTCCCGGTTCCGCCCGACCACGACGAAGTACGTTGTGATACTAAGCACCGCATAATCAGTGTGCTCAGTATTTCAGCGTTCCGAGGGCATCGCCCGATTGGTATTTTCAGGATGACAACAAAATGGAAAATTACGTCACCGTACTGCCACCTTAATCCTGTTAGTAGTGACAATTATTTTGTGTGAAACGAATCCAACATCCAACTTTCATAAACCATACCTGATTCTTGTTGCACTTGATGATTGAGACATTAAACCATATTGAGATCATTCTCAACGTCAGCCACATTGGAAAAGTTTGAAACTTTGGTCCAGTACTCTTTACATTGACTGAGAGTCTGGTAAGCGCTTGTTCGATTGCCTAGGGCACCTTGAATAATTCCGACATTTTGAAGGGCAAGCCATCTCATTGGAGAATGCAGTTGAGTATAGATCTCGTTGGCTCGTTGTGCTTCCTCATAAGCTTGCTGCCAATTTTGTAAAGAACCATGAACGGCCGACAAACCATGGTTGGTCCACGCTAATCCCATTATTGTGATGTTACGAGACGAATGCGTCAAATGCCCTAACATTTCTACAACGTCCTGGTATGCTTGTTCAGCTTGTTTCAAGTTCTCTTCATGTAACAGAGCTGATCCGTTGGCAATTGCGATCCGAATTTTAACTTCATCATTTATTGGCATAGATAAGAGAGTTTTGCCCCATTGCACAACCGAGGACCACCGTTTTTCACCAAATAAAACATGCTGGATTTGGTATCCCAGTACTAGGGCTTCTTCTCGCTCTCCCTGATCAAGCAGCCACATCATCATAGTAGTGGGCCATGACAGATTGTCTGGGGTGCCACTTGCGAGAAGGGTTCCCACCCGTCTACAAATTTGTCGAATCACGGCCATGTCATGGCTTCGTGTTGCATCCCACCATAATTGCTCTAGGTAACTCACTACTTCCCCTAGGTTGCCTTTTGCCGTCACGTCGTCCAGATAAAGCAGTTGCGACTGCATACTGAGAACCCTACTGTTGTTTCCGACTAATGACTGCAACGACAGACCAACCTTGTCTGCCAAGAGAATTAAAAGATTTACCGGCGGAGATATCTTATCTTGCTCAAAGAGACTGATATATGAGCGATCGCACAGTCCATTTGCAATTTGTTCCTGAGTGAAACCCAGTGTATGCCGTGCCTGACGAAACCGAGACCCTATTGTATTCATTGTGAAGGTGCTCCTTATAAATGGGGTAAATTTTCATACTGTGAACGCGGAGATTCTGATAAATATTTTATCAGAAAAGTAGTTATTCTCCAGTTATTTTATTAGAGGTGATGCTTTGTGAATTTGCTGAGATCGAAGGTGTTAATGGTCGTAGTGATATTTCTAATAGTTATTCTATTGTCACAAAACGTACACATCGTAAACGCAATTCCTGTTCGAACTGTTTTTATTCGATTAATCACTCTGTTATGTCTGAATATTAGGTTAAATTACTAAGAAAGCGGGGCGAATCATGGAATTTAGTGGACTTCGGCATAAAAAGCCAAAAGAAAACTCTTTGGAGAACGTAAAATGGTCTCAATTCAATATAACTATGCCATTTAACGGTAAATATTTATTATACAATACTCTATCAGGTAATTTGATATTGTCTACTTCCTGTTTTGACGAACTGCCTATACGGTATTCACAAGACATTCCTATTGACGAACAACATCAAACGTTGTTGAAATTGGGATTCTTAGTACCTTCAACTGTCAACGAATTAGCGATTTCTCGATATCAGTTAGAAAAAAGAAAGACCAAATTGTCTCAGGGGTTAACAATATTGCCGACTGAGAAGTGTAATTTTCGTTGTGTTTATTGTTATGAAGAATTCACGAAAGGAAGAATGACTTCTGAAATACAAGCTGGTTTGATTAAGTGGGCTCACAGTAATATCAGATATTGGAAGGAGTTGACCGTTTCTTGGTTCGGCGGAGAACCTCTTATAGCGTTCGATATTGTCGAACGTTTATCTACTGAACTAATGGATCTTTGTGTCAAAAATGATGTTTCGTATTTAGCGGTAATGACAACCAATGGCTATCTTTTAGACATTAACCGTGTTCACCGTCTTTTTAATTTGGGTGTTCAAAGTTACCAAATTACCTTGGATGGACCGGAGAAACAACACGATCATAATAGGAAACTGGTTAACGGCGAGGGTACTTTTCAGACGATACAAAAAAACATCGCAGACATCGCTAAAACAGATTTACCGGTTAAAGTTACTATACGAATCAATATTGACAAAGATAATGTAAATTTTATCAAGACTATGTTGGATAGTTTAATTACGATTATTGGAGATGATATGCGTTTTAAATTTAGGATATTTCCGGTGGGCCGATGGGGTGGACTGCAAGATGAATCACTTCCTGTTCTTGAAGATAAAGCGGACTTCTATTTGAGAAATTGTATCGAATACGCTATTGATCGAGGATTGCTGTCGGGAATCGACGAATTTTTTCAACCAAATTTGATTTGTTATGCCGCTCTACCCAATCATTTCGTCATTGGGTCTGATGGAACGATTTATAAATGTACTGTAGCCCTTGACAATCCAGCTAACCGGGTAGGACGTTTATTACCTTCCGGCCAAGTCGTCATTGACGATCAATTGATGGCACTATGGGTTGCCAACGACGGAGAGAATGATTCAATATGTGGCCGATGTAAAGTATATCCAGTATGTCACGGCGCTGCTTGTCCATTGATTCGCATCGAATCGAACACAAAACCATGTCACCCAATTAAAGAGAATACGGGTGAGTGGATACGTCTGTTAGCCAAGGAAGCGAGTAGTCGTGCTAAATAAGAATATCTTGTTAATAGTAACCGGTTCAATTGCATGTCTTGATATTCCATCCTATATTGTTGTGCTCAAAACCAACGGATGGCAGTGTAAATGTATTATGACACGTGCAGCTTGCCAACTAGTCAATCCTTCTTCTTTAGCCGCATTTGTGGATGTGTTTTCTGATGATATTGTCAAAACAGGGGCAGTAGCTCGCGTTCCTCACATAGATTTAGCTAATTGGGCCTCTGTTGTCGTAGTAATTCCAGCATCCGCAAATACAATCGGAAAGATCGCGGTGGGGTTGGCGGATAATCTTGCCACCACTACGATATTATCTACAGTATCTCCAGTTATTATTTTTCCAAATATGGCAAAACAAATGGCCGACCAACCTGTCGTTCAGAGAAATGTTGCTACCCTAACCGAACGTAAGTATCATATTTGGACTGAAATACAATCGGGCTATTCCGCCGGTATGGATGAGTATCAAAATTCCTATAGCCTACCTCATCCAACGGCTTTCCTTGAATTCGTTGAGACGATCTTTGAAAGGAGGTGATAATATGGAAGAGATCACTTTGCTGATCGCTTTAGACAACAACATTGATTATGACATCCACACAAACAATAGTAATTGTCTGTGCCGATGATAGTCCTAGGAATGATGATGAAAAATTCATCATCATTCCTGTTGTAATATTGAAAATGTATAATCTCATTCGGTCATAGCAATATTAATTACTAATTAGTACCAATGAGTTGCGAATTATGTTATTGTGCGAAATTTCTAGCTACTGTACCCTGTGCCTGGTCGATTGTAAGAAAACCGAAGAGATCTGCCAGGGATCGCAGTAAACGGTTTTGATCACGGCGGCGGCCAAGGGCGAGGATGCAACTGGGCTTTTAAAGCACTGGCCTACAAAGCCTAAATGGGTGGAAGGGGTTGGGTTGATTGATCCCCGAATAGAGAGGATTAATTCGGCAGAACCCCATCTAAATTTGTATCATCAGACTGTATCAAGGAGATTGGGATGCGGTGAATCCAAAACGATTGGTGGGTGTGCTCAAGAATAATCGGGGGTTGCGCGCCCTATGGATGGGAGAGACCATATCACTCTTTGGTGATTATTTTTTTGATGTGGCTATCATGTGGATTGTGTTTCAATATACCCACTCGAGTTTGATTACAGCTTTGGTGGCTGTCTTCACCTTTATTCCGCAGGTGATTGCCGGACCTCTATTGGGCGTGTTGGCCGATCGTCTCAACCGTCGGCGGTTAATGCAAGTCGCATCGATAATACAGGCGGGGGCGACGGGGCTCTTGGCCATTTCTTTTGGCCTTCATCGCTTTGCGGTGTGGGAAGTTTACGCCACGGGTTTCGTGATTTCATTGGCTAATACCGCGTATTATCCTGCGAGATCGGCAGTGTTTCCGGACTTGGTCGACTCTGAAGATCTGATGACGGCCAATGCGTTATTTGATTCCAGCCAACAAATTGCCCGTGTCGTCGGATCGTCTTTAAGCGGCGTTATTCTCATGAGCGTGGGGGCATCTTTGACGGTCGGTTTGGACGCCCTGTCTTTTTTCGCTATTGCCACCTTGGTTCGCAGCGTACCGGTTCATCCATTTACCCCATCATCAGAAGATAATTCATCCCATTTTACGCAGCAACTTCGTGAAGGCGGGGGGTGGATTCTCAGACACCGGGTCGTGTTAAGCATCATCACCATCGGGGCTTTAAGCAATATTGGTTTGGGACCCATTACGGTTTTGCCGCCTATGCTCATTCGACAAGCCTTTCACGGAAATGCTGCCCATTTAGGATGGTTTGACGGAAGCCTTGGCGGGGGTATGATAGTGGGAGGATTACTGGTTGGTTCTCTGCGGATTGAGCGTGTGGGACGGTTTTTCGCCGCCATGCTCGGCTTGGAAGGCCTTGGGCTGGCGATAGTCTCGGTCTCTCCCTATTTTTGGATGGCGATGGCAGGGAATTTGGTTTTGGGTGGCGCAATTGTGGGCGCCAATATCCCGTTGAACACACTCTTTCAACACATTGTACCCATAGAATTACGCGGCCGCGTCTTTTCTCTTGCCTTCGCCGTATCCGGCATAGCGGTGCCATTGACCTATGGGGCGGCAGGAGTCTTTGCCGACAGTGTAGGTCCGAGACTCCCCTATTTGAGTGGATCTACCCTTTTGATTCTTTCCACATACATCCCCAGATAAGTCAGGTTGGACCGCGTCGGGGGAAGACAGGGCGGTCATCTGATGTCTGGAGCGTCAGTCTATGCTGCCAAAACGTGCATCGCGGTGTGGATTTTGGGGCGTTATCCCTGTCACCTGACTTAACCGCCCATGTATGTCTTTCCATGGCCATTGCTCTATTGGTTCCGGGTCTGCGCAATTTTCGCAGTGCCACTCAAGTGCCGGATATAAAAAGCCAGCAGAGCCTGTCGTGATTATCATCACTGATACCGATCATGGCGGGAGCAAGCGAGATTTCGCCCAGGATCTGGGCAATGGGGGGGCGGGCAAATGAGGTATACGCCGGGATTCCTTATCAAAGAAGTCGATGTCTTTGCGTGTGCATGGCCCGGTGCGATGAAATCTTTGTAAAAAATATGCCTCCCCGGAGGTAAGATGTCAAAAGGTCGATGTGAGGAGCGATAAAAGTTGAGACAAATCATTGCAATGGGTGGCGGGGGATTTTCCATGGAACCCGATAATCCCCTCCTTGACGAATATATCTTGAAATTAAGCAATGCCGCAAAACCTAAGGTCTGTTTTCTTCCCACCGCCAGTGGGGATGCCGAGGGGTATATTGACCGGTTCTACACATCTTTTGCACAGCATACATGCGAACCTACCCATCTGTCTCTCTTTCGATTGCCTAACGTGGGTCTCGAGGAATTGTTATTGGATCAGGACGTTATTTATGTCGGCGGCGGCAACACCAAAAATATGTTGGCGTTATGGCGAGAGTGGGGAATAGACGTTATTCTGCGCAAATGTTGGGAACAGGGGGTGATTCTCGCGGGACTCAGTGCAGGCTCAATTTGTTGGTTTGAGGAAGGATTGACTGACTCCTATGGGGAGACACTGCAATCTTTGAAATGCCTGGGCTTTCTGAAGGGGAGCAACTCTCCTCACTATGATAGCGAAAAAGCCAGACGGTCTATTTTTCAGAAGTTGATCCTATCGGATCAAATGTCGGAGGGCTATGCGGCAGACGATGGTGTGGCACTTCATTTTACAGATACCGAGCTGTTCAAAGTCGTCAGTTCACGGCCGAATGCGAAGGGCTATTCGCTTGGAAAGGTTGGCGGACAATTAATCGAGCAAGAATTAGATACGATTTATTTGGGAGCATGATGCGTGGAAATGATATTTTACACTGAAAAAGTGATACATATAGGTGATGGGCCGGACATTTAGACCCACCAATGCCACCTGGCACCCATGATCGGCCGACTAATGATCATCGGTAACTTGGAATCCACATCTTCCCAGATCGTTGCGAGTTGGTTGATGACGACCGACTCCATCCGAATTGATCAGCCACTCTGCGCAAATATCGACAAAGACGCTTTCTTCTCGGGTTTTGAATTCCAACGTCCGGCTTTAGAAGGGAGCCCGGTCTATGGTCCAGGTGGAGCTTGGCTTTAATGATGTATGGGAGACGTGGAGGAAGTGTAGGTATGCCTCGACCACATCACTGCACTGACGGGAATAATCACTATGACGTCCAATACCACATCGATAATCGATCCCGCATTGGGTCTCAGAAATACGAATCGCAAAATACCGAGAATACCTCCAATTGAGGGAAACACAACACTGAGTATGGGGGCCCATGGATGTCGCAGACCATGCAAAATTGCTAGTACAGCATAAATCACGCCGAATCCACTGACAATTATTACCGAAGTGTGGATACCATAGACTTCAAGTTGCAAAATGTGAACGACAGCGCTTACGATTAATCCGATTATGACGGTGGTCCGTAAAAAGTTGAGAGACAAATAGCGAAGTGCCATAAAATGGTCCCCTCTTTCGGCGAAGGACGATAGAAATATATTAATAAAATTATGGCATGGTTAGGAACATTTTGTCATTAGGACATCGACAGATATTCGCGTTTTTTTGAGTTGGGATGCTTGGCAATTTGTTGTCCCGGGAGACATACGAGTTCACCAACACACTTGTTGAGAGCACTCAGTTGCGAGTCCCTTAGGAAGCACAGCAAAACGCAGCAGGAGAAACGCAAAAAAAATTTCCTTATGTCATGGGTGCACTACTTTCGCGAGGAAATTCATGCCCGACAATTTCCAGCAAAAAATTTTTCCGTGGGATGCAAAGGAACTTCCCTCGGGAATGCCGAAATAGCCCTCGTCAAAGTTGAGATCGCTTCACGCACCAGGTTGACCGGTCCTATCCCTGAGAACTCTTTAATGACGACTGCGCTAGCTAGGGAAATCACACGAAGTCGTATTAGCCATTCCAATGGGGTAACAGATTGAGATCAGACAACGAAAATAGGCTTTAAAACAAGCCACCACTTCAACCGCCATTAGGGCTTAAGTGATGGCTTTCTGACGCAGTTCAACTCTTGCATTTATGTAAGATTTCACCGCCGCTCAGGATTGCCGAAAATAGGCAAAGGTTTTGACTAAGCCCTCTTCCAATGATACTTTAGGAGACCATCCCAAGAATTCTTTGGCTTTAGTGATATTCGGACAGCGATTGGTAGGATCATCGGCAGGCAGTGGTCGGAACTCAGTTTTGAGCGTTACACCACCGATCTCGGCTACGACTTTGGCAAAATCCAAAATCGTCCGTTCTTCGGGATTGCCGATATTGAATATTTCACCGGACAGATTGTCTTTGATTATGACTTGGTAAATGCCTTCAACCTCATCGGAAACATAACAAAAGCTTCGGGTTTGCAAGCCGTTTCCGTAGACGGTTAGTGGTTCCTGTTGCAAGGCCTGACGGACAAAATTGGGCACGACTCGTCCGTCTTCGGATTGCATGCGCGGACCATAGCAATTGAAAAATCGCAGGATACGCAAATCTATGCCAAACTTCCTGTGATATTCCATGGCTAGGGCTTCTCCGAAACGTTTACCTTCGTCATAACAGGCCCGTTCTCCGTTGGGATTGACATGTCCCCAATAACTTTCCGGTTGCGGTGAAATTTGGGGATCGCCATAGACCTCAGATGTGGATCCCAATACAAAACGAGCCTGAAATTTTCTGGCCAACCTCAAAGCATTTTCTGTTCCTATGGAGTTGACGCGCAAGGTTTCGAGGGCGAGTCGGCGGTAATGCACAGGGGACGCTGCCGATGCCAAATGGATAATGACATCCGCCTGGTTCAAAGGCAGAATCTCTTCGGACGGGTATTCGGTAATGTCCCAAGTCAGTTTCAATATCTGATCCGGCCCATAACCGGGCAGATTGTCCCATGTGCCTGTGGCCAGATTATCAATGACCGCTACAAAAAAACCCTGGTTTACAAGCTTATCAACCAAATGACTGCCCATAAATCCGGCGCCGCCGGTCACAATGGCTGTTTTCATGTCAAATCCTCCTCTTTTTATCACGAGGGACAGAACGGGAATTAACGTCCGATACCACGGTAGCGGACAAGAAGTCGTCTGGCCTCGTTCGGGTCGAAAACATTGCGTCCGTCGATGATGATCGGGGTTTTGAGCCGATTCAAGATATCCTCCAACGAAACCTGGCGGAAGATCTCCCATTCGGTGAGGACGACCAGAGCATCGGCACCGTCCAGGGCATCCATGGGCTCCTTGGCATAACGAATATCCCAATCGGCATATTGACGCCGCATATTATCCATCGCCACCGGATCGTAGACCATAACTCGGGCATTCAGGTGAAGCAATTCGGCGATAATGCTCAGAGCCGGCGCATCTCTTAAATCGTCGGTTCCGGGTTTGAACGCCAGTCCCCAGACGGCAATCCGTCGTCCTTTTAGGGTCTTCAATTCGTCTTGCAGTCGCTTTATCATGGACTTACGCTGTTGGTCATTGATCTGGCGCGTGGACTCCAGCAGTTTCGGCTCATAGCCGTATTCCCATGCCGTATAGATCAAAGCGGACAAGTCTTTGCCGAAACAGCTCCCGCCCCATCCCACCCCGGCGTTAAGAAATTGTGGACCGATTCGGTTGTCCAGTCCGATGCCCGACATGACGGTGTGAATGTCTGCCCCGACTCGCTCACAAATATTGGCCATTTCATTGGCAAAGGATATCTTTGTCGACAAAAAAGCATTGGCGGCATATTTGATCATTTCGGCCGATAACCTATCTGTTCTCACCAGAGGAACGGATTTCACACCCTGGGGTCTTAAGAGACGGGGAGGGGGTTCAAAGCTTTGATCTAAAATGGGTCGGTAGAGGTTGGCCAGGAGATTCAAGGCTTCGGGATGATCGGCTCCGAGTACGATACGGTCGGGGTAGAGGGTATCATGGATGGCCCGGCCTTCTCGGAGAAATTCCGGATTGGAGGCCACGGTGTACATGCCTTGCGGAGTCGGCCGTCCATTTGCTTGTACAAAGCCGTCGTCAATCCACATTTCGACCAGATTGGCCGAGCCGATGGGCACCGTCGCTTTATTGACGATGACGTAACTCCGTTTCGGGTTTAAGTGTTGCCCGATTGTCGTGGCGGCCTGATGCACAAAATCCAGATTCGGTGCCCCGTCATCTAAAGAGGGAGTGCCGACGGCAATGAAGATCACCTCCGAGTCACTCACGTGGGCGGTGGGCTCGGTTCTTGCCTTAAGCCGATGGGATGAGATCACGCGTTGAAGTAAAGACTGCAGCTCAAATTCGTAAATGGGCGGTTGGCCCCGGTTAATTTTCTCGACTTTATCGGTGTCGATATCGATAAGATTGACCTGATGGCCTAAATCCGCCAGAACCGCCCCGGTCACCAAACCTACGTAACCGGCACCAAATACTGTAACATTCATCTCGTAATGCGGGATAGTGCGGCCGTAGCAAGCCAAAAGAGAACGCGCGCTCCCGCTTCTCCTTTCTCCTCAGGGATATGTCCGAACGCACAGCTCTTGATAAATCCACCACCATTTTCTTGTCCGGTTTCCATAAAAAGCTCCTCGTCCGTTTTTTCCGGCACCGAAAGAGACTGTCCCATGCTGTCATAAACTGGGACCACCTGATTGTGAGACGGGCAGGCTCTTCTTCGACCTTTAACGTGAAAGGTGCCGGAGTGAGGCTAGATTCGCGCATGATTTTCTTGAAGATCGCGATAAATTTTTAACGTATTGCGCGCAATAATTTCCTGCGAATAGTCGTCGAGGACCCGTTGTCGACCGAATTTACCCAAATCTGCCCGTAATCCGGGACTATCATACAGCGATGTCAGTGCTTTGAGAAGAGCTGTTGGAGACTTCTCGGCGACCACGATTCCTCCGTCTTGTATCACATGGGGAATTTCTCCGCTGCTTGAGCCCACCACTGCCACTGCCGATGCCATAGCCTCGGTCAGAACCCGCCCAAACTGCTCTTTCCACCGGGGGGTGGTATGAGAGGGAAGAACCAGCACATCAAGACCATTCATGACCTCCGGCATGCGTCGGGTTTCGACCCAAGGAAGAATGCGCAGTTGATCGGCCAGATGTTCGGCTTCGGCCCGCTGGCGGATGATATCGGCCCAAGGACCTTGACCGGCTAACAACAAGAGAATGTCGGAGTGTTGTTTCAATAAAGGTCGCGCAGCCTGCCATAAGTCGTCCAATCCTTTCTCTTGCACCAACCGGCCTACATAGCCGATAACAAAACGGTGTTCCAGGTTCCATGTTTTTTTGATCGCAGCCTTATCCCGAGGATAGTATAAATTGGTGTCGGTGCCGAATTGAGGAATGACCCAGATGGAGTGGTGAAATCCTTTTTTCCTTATAATCTCTTTGGCTTCCTGATTGCCGGCAATGGCCGCCGTGGCGTGGGTGAGGACATAGGTTTCCATGGAAGAAAAGGGCCAGGGATAGTTTTTGTAAATATTTTGCCAGGTAAAAAAGAGAGAAGGAATGTGAAGTCTTTCGGCAATGTGTGTGGCCTGGTAGGTTACCATGCTATAATGCTCTTCATCAATATGCAAAAGCTGGGGCCGATAACGTCGGATAATGGACTTCAGTTCGGGATACACATGGAAATGATTATGACCGTTTAGGAGAACGGGGCTTAAATACAAGGGATAATCCCCGTCGGTCGTCCTGGGCTCAAAATTCAAGTTACCCCATGACGGGGGCACAACCAATCCGACCTCGAACTCGGGGTCGAGTTGGTTGAGATATTCCAGTTTGGTTCGATAACTTTGTGTCACACACGCCTTTGAAATCATTAGGACACGCATGTCCAAAACCTCCTTCGAACACGGTCCTTTTATTCCGGTGATGTCAGAGATTCACCAGATGCTTGCCACGAGTGAGTCCAAGGAGTATGCAGCCAGCTTTCAAACAAGGCTTTTTGTTCGTCATTGGGATGATCGATGGCTACTATTCGCACCTTGTCAAAAGGCTTGGGAGTCAGGACAACGGGGATCGTTTGCAAGTGACCTTGCCGGAAGAGGCTGACAGTGACGGTATCTCCGATTTTGTGGTCGTACTCCAAACGCTTGGTCAGATCCTCGGACTTTTGCACTTGATAGCCGTTTAGGGCAATAATTTGATCGCCCGCATTTATCAGAGTGTCGGCGGGGCCGCTTATATAACTGTGCGTTACCACAAGCTTGTATCCGTCGACAATTCTGGTGTCGATGCCGAGCCATGGATAGGGTGTCTGGCTCGCTTGAGAAGAGTTCTCCGAATCATCGTCTTCTTGGGGTTTGGAATATTGTCGATCGATGAAAAGGCCTGCGGCCAATAAGGCGTCATCTAGGGGAATGGGCTTGGTCCCATAGATATATTGGTCAAAGAAATCCTGAAAAGAACTCTTGCCCACCTCTTCCACGGTGTCTTGATAGACAGATTCCGGAAATCCGATGCCTTTTTCGCCATAGCGTTCATACAGGCGTAGTAAGACGGTATCGAGAGAGAATTGATTGGCGGTGCGTTTGCGAATCTCCAAATCGAGGCATGTGCCGACCAAATCACCTTTGAGGTAGTAGGAAATCGTGCGATTGATCGAGTCCTCGTCCGGTCGATAGAGTTTGATCCATGTGTCAAAACTGGACTCCGCCAGAGATTGCACAAATCTTCCCGGACGCCTTTCATAATCCTGTACTTTTTTGCTTAATGCGTTGAGATAATCGGAGACGGAATACAGTCCGGCACGTTTTAGGCTCAGGGACGCATAATAATTGGTGAATCCTTCCATTGCCCACAACAAGTGCGTGTACACCTCATGGTTATAGTCGAAGGGGCCTAGCATATCGGGATGAATTCGTTTGACATTCCACAAATGAAAGAATTCGTGAGAAAAAAGTTCCAACACTCGCTTGTAATTTTTCCTAGGGCGGAACATAAAACGTTCAACGCCGCAGGTGGTGGAATTAAGATGTTCTAATCCGCCTGTGGGCTTGTCCGAAAGGTGGAGGATAAAAGTGTAGTGTTGATACGGCAGGGAGCCAAAAATTTGGCGCTCTGCGCAAACAATGGCTTCCAGGTCTTTAGCCAGACGAGCCAAATCTTCGTTGCCATGGCCATATACGGCCAGTTGATGCGATTTGCCGTCCACTTCAAAGGATACGATGTTCTGTTTTCCGATTTCAAAGGGAGTGTCGATAAGAACATCGTAGTTTTGAGCCTTATAGCGACTGGATTCTTCGTGATCGCGATCAAGACCTGTTGAGACCGTCCAGTCTCCTGGCTTTTCCAGAGTTAATAAATATGGAATCTCTTTATAGTCGTCAATGAGAAGAAACAGTTGAGCTCCGTTGAAGTAAGCGTGGCTTTGGTCTAAATGGGAAGTGGAAACGCTGAACTCAAAAGCATAAACCCGGTAGCGGATCTTTACGGGCTCATTGTCGCGGGTTTCGAAAAGCCAGAGATTCTTTCCTGCGTGTGTGATTTCGATGGGATTGTTGGAACCTTGGATAGACAGATCAAAAAGGTGCCGGGAAAAGTCGTGAATCTTGTAGGTTCCCGGTGTCCACACAGGCAAAGTGAGTTCGTGGTGTCCTCCCGGCAGATTACTCACATCCAACATGATGTCGTAGACATGATTTCCCGGGTTCAAAAAACTGACGGTAAAATGACATGTAGGTTGCACATGAATCCTCCTCAACATGGGTTCGGATCTGGCGATGAAGGGCATCTTTTTGAATGGGGACTGCATCAAAAATCCGTCCGGCTTTATAGGATTTCCCTTCACTTGCAATGCCTATGTTAGCATAACCATTCTGATGGACTTATCCCAATCCGATCATTTTAGACCCAGTCTGCCGCCACCTTCATGGTTCATCGCGCCGCGGTTTCTTAGGTCTCAAGGACGTCGTCCACCGGAAGGGTACTCCTAGCGGAACTTTCCTAGTTATGAGCCCAAAATGGCCTCAAAGTCTTGTGGCGTCTCAAATTGCTGTATTATACAAAAATTCTGGGCCCCATTAACCCCTGTTTGGCCGAAAAAAAATTTTATTTTAGGGCCATTTCGTAAAGGACTTTTCGCGTGCATGTCGAACTCCTGTATTATTAACCCATTGATCCAGGAGGAGTTGCCCATGGCGACTATTACCCCACGCAAAGTCCACGGTCATACCTATTACTATTTGGTGGCCTCGAAACGGATTGACGGCAAACCGCGTTTAGTGTGGCAAAAATATTTGGGTCGAGCCGAAGATGTGGTCGCACAATTAGAGGGCAAACCGCCCGCCCCACAAAAAGTTACCGTCGGGGAATAGGGGGGCAGTCGGGCGTTGTTTGCCCTGGCTCGCCGTTTGCGTCTGGTGGAATGGATCGATGAAGTGGTACCCAAACGTCAACAGGGGTTGTCCGTGGGCACCGACATTCTGCTGGCCGTCATTAATCGTGTCCTGGCCCCCTGTAGTAAGGCCAAATTGGTGGACTGGTATCACAGCACAGCTCGGTATCATGATGTACCGGTCCGCGACCAGGGACCTAACCAGCCAGCGTTTTTGGGACCATATGAATTACCTCACTCCCGAACATATTCGTGCGGCAGAAACCGCCTTAACGCGCCATATGGTCCAAGA
>JAKACM010000104.1 GCA_021821465.1 Bacillota bacterium | reverse complement strand
CTGATGGAATCCCTGGAGGGGAAGCGCGCCTATCCGCGAGTCCGTCCGCCTTTTCCCGCCATCCACGGGTTTAATGGCAGACCCACTGTCGTCAATAATGTGGAAACGTTGGCGAACCTCCCCTGGATTATTCAGCATGGAGCGGCGGCTTTTCGTGAGGTGGGCACGCCCGACAGTCCAGGCACCAAACTAGTTAGCCTGTCGGGCGCGATCACAAAACCTGGGGTTTACGAAGTGCCCATGGGCTACTCTTTGGAAAAATTGCTCGGGGACGAAGGGGGTGGACCACTTTCTGGCCGCCAGTTTAAGGCGATTATTCCCGGAGGTACGTCCGTTCCAGTGCTTACCATAGAAGAGATTGCCGGAGTGACCATTGACTTTGAATCGATGCAACAAGCGAAGACGCTCGTAGGCAGTGGAGGCATGATCATTTTTGACGACAGCGCATCCATGCCGCATATGCTTCAAACCATCAGTCATTTCTATGCGGCAGAATCATGCGGAGAGTGTACACCTTGCCGAGAAGGCACGGGGTGGATGGCGGCAATAGTAGACCGCCTCGTGAATGGCGAAGGCCGAATAGGAGATCTTGAACGTCTGCTCCGCGTGGCTGGCAACATAGAAGGTCGGACCATTTGTGGATTGGGTGACGCGGCGGTGCAGCCCGTGCGTAGTTTTGTTTCCAAATTCCGCTCAGAGTTCGAGGCATTGCTCGCTCCAATTCGCGAACCTGCCGGAGCAGATTGGCAAGCACATGGACATGGTCCGCGCACAGCTCGCCATGGATTAGTTTCCGAGGAAATCATCCATTCGGAACCTGTAATAGGTTTGCCTACTTATCGATTATAGAACACATTAACGGCAGAAAGGATGTGAATTTATGCCCACAGTCACTATAGACGGCTCCACGATTATGGTGGAACCGGATACGAAGATTATTCAAGCGGCTGATCAACTTGGTATTGAGATTCCGCGGTTTTGCTATCATCCCGACCTCCGACCCGAGGGGAACTGCCGTATGTGTCTGGTCCACGTTAAAGGCTTCGCCCGTCTCACACCGGCGTGCACTACGCCCGTAGGGGACAATATGGTTGTCAGCACTGCGCACACCCACAATAAGGTACGCGAGGCAACCCAGGGCGTTTTAGAATTTCTCCTGATTAATCACCCATTAGACTGTCCGATCTGCGATCAAGCAGGAGAGTGTTCGTTGCAGGATTTCTATCTCCACCCCGACTATGGGCTGTATCATAGCGATGTTGACCCTAATGAAAAAGTACGCAAACACAAAGCCTTGAACCTGGGGCCGATTTATATGGATTCCGAACGTTGCGTCATGTGCTCGCGATGCGTGCGGTTTTGCAATGAAGTAAGTGAGACTGGGGAGTTGCAATTCGTTCAACGCGGTAATCATGTGGAAATTCAGGCCTTTGAAAATCGGGCCCTCGATGATCCGTATGCGGGCAATTTGGCTGATGTGTGTCCTGTTGGGGCGTTAACGAGCCAAGACTTTCGCTTTAAGCGACGTGTCTGGTTTTTACAGCATGCAGAGTCCGTGTGCGCCGGATGCAGTACGGGGTGCAATGTGCGCATAGACCATGCTGACGGTCGCGTCGAGCGTGTAGTGCCGCGCCGCAATCCTGCCGTTAACAAAAGCTGGATGTGCGATGAAGGTCGGGGAAGTTTTCACCGACTCGAGAACCTATCACGTTTCAAGTTTCCCCTAATTCGCAGAGAAGGCATCCTCCGGGAAGGGTCGTGGGATGAGGCGATTGCCGCCATTATGAACGCCACGCACGTCACGACCCCGGGACAAGCGGCCTTTGCAGCCTCATCTTCGGCGACCAATGAGACTTTGTGGCTTTTACGGGAATGGGGGCAATTCTTAAATTTGCCGAGCTTGATGGATTACCGTCTTTACGATGAGCCTTCAAATATTGGAGCGCTCCAGGATCACCTGCTCCGGCGCTGGGACAAAACGCCCAATGCGCAAGGCGCAACACGGCTCGGCCTTGGGAAAGGCCCCGGAATCGTATCGATGGCTGAGGCTGCGGGTCATGGGACTGTGCAATTCGCACTCATTGTACACTACCCTCCACTTGTTGGACCTGATAACGATACCCGCCTGGCGGCTTTGAGGCGGCTGAGTCAAGACGCCACCTTTAGTGTGGTGCTAACCAATGACCAGGCAGAGTGGTGGGGCGGAGCTAACGTGGTCTTACCGATCACGTCTTGGTCCGAGGAAGACGGCACATACACGAACTTTGCGGGTGAAGTGCAAGCAGTGCAAGCCGCCGTGGCTCCGCCAGGCCAGGCACGCCCTGCGTGGCAGATATTAGCCGAATTATTGTCTCAAACAACAGAATCGAAGCCATTTGCGTCCGCAGAGGCCGTATTTGACGCGTTGGCCCTGGCTGTGACGGAATTTGCCGGGCTTCGGTACAGTTTATTGAAGAGTCACCGGGCGACGGCTTATCCACCAGAAGGGAGAATGGCATATGGCCAAGAAGGATTCACCGGTCATTGACGTAACAGCACAGGCGCTCAATCTTGGCACAAACCTTACGGGTAAGGCTCACGGTTTTGCTGTTACGTTAAAAAACATGGTGCGCTCGGTGCCGGGACGCAACACGATTACAATTCAGTATCCGGAGCAACGCAAGCCTTATTCGCGTCGGTTTCGCGGTGTGCATATCCTCACCCTACGATCCAATGGGAAGCTGAAATGTACCGCATGTTATCTTTGCGCAACGGCGTGCCCGGCGGAATGTATCACAATTGAAGCGGCGGCATCTCCCGACGATGCCATTGAGAAGGTGGCCTCACACTACGCAATTGACTTGTCACGGTGTATTTTTTGCGGATTTTGTGTCGACGCCTGCCCGGAAGAAGCCATCGTCATGTCGCGCGAATATGACCTTGCCACAACTAACCGCTTCGCGGATTTGCAATATGGCATATCTGAATTGACGAAACGGGAAGAAATTGCCGCCTATGGCGCAGGATATCGGCCCCACATGCAATATCCCTTGGTGGAAAGTTATCTACCGACAGAACTTAACCAGGTAACGGCGGACGTTCCCCCAACGAAGCCCATGGCAGATAATGATCTTTCTCATAGAGTAGATAAGAGGTCTTGAGGCATAGAACTCGAAAAGTTTGTGTATTCTAATATTCGGCAAAGAGGAGCGTGAAGCACCATGACTGCCAAAGGTGGATCGTTTAATGCACAAGTGGACGCGACGTTCGCGGATCATGTTTACCAATTGTGGGCTCTAGATGCCTTGGCTTCTATTAATCCCGAGTGGAAGCGACTGCCTTATACGATTAAAGTCCTGCTGGAATCTTTACTGCGACGAGAAAATGGATCAACAATCACCGCGCGCGACATCATCCGTTTAAGCCGTTGGCCGCAAGGTGACCCTTATCCCATTGCCTTTTTTCCTTCCAGGGTTTTATTGCAGGATTTCACCGGAGTGCCAGTGATTGTGGATTTGACCGCGTTACGCAGTGTGGTAGCTGAAGCGGGCGGAAATTCCATGAAGGTCATGCCCCAGGTACCGGTTGATCTAGTGATTGACCATTCGGTTCAGGTGGATCGATGGGCTGATGCCAGCGCACTTCAGTTTAATGTGGATCAGGAGTTCACACGCAATCATGAGCGTTTTGGCGTCCTTAAATGGGCTGAATCGCACTTTACGGGCTTACGCGTCGTGCCGCCAGGCCGTGGTATCGTACACCAAGTCAATTTAGAGTATCTGGCTTCCGTCGTTCACCTTCGCGAGGGCACTCTATACCCTGATTCGGTCATAGGAACAGACTCGCATACTACCATGGTGAACGGCGTCGGCGTGTTGGGATGGGGTGTGGGTGGGATCGAGGCTGAAGCCGTCATGCTGGGGTGGCCATTAGATATGACCTGGCCTACGGTCGTCGCTTTAGAATTAACGGGGTCGTTGAACCCTGGTGTGACCGCCACCGACTTAGTGTTGACTATTACCGAAAGTTTACGAGCCTATGGTGTGGTAGGAAAATTTGTTGAGGTTATCGGCAACGGAGTGGATCACTTGGCCGTTCCCGAGCGCGCGACGATTAGTAACATGGCACCTGACTATGGCGCTACAGCCGTGCTCTTTCCACCCGACGCCAAGACCATGGAATATCTGCGGCAGACGGGACGGGATGAGGAAGCCATTGCGCGAGCCGAATGGTATTTTCGTCGACAGGATATGTGGCGAGATTCCATTGTGCATCATGTCTATTCTGAGGTTATCCACCTTGACTTGGCCTCTGTAGTACCGAGTATCGCGGGACCAAGAAATCCCCAAGAACGCATATCATTAAATACAGCTGATCGGCAGGTTCAAGAAGTTCTGGTACAATACCCCCTCAAGCAAAGGGTTGGGCAAGATATTGCGTACGCCGATGGGGCCCACGAGCATTTAGAAGCGGGAGCCGTTATTATTGCGGCAATTACCAGCTGTACAAATACTTCTAATCCATTCGTCATGGTGGCGGCAGGGCTCGTGGCGCGAAATGCAGTGATACGGGGATTGCGGCCACCGCGCTATGTCAAAACGAGCTTGGCGCCCGGGTCCCGGGTGGTGACGAGCTACTTGGAACAGGCTGGCCTGCTCTCGGACCTTGAGACGTTAGGCTTTGGAGTTGTCGGTTACGGATGTACGACCTGCATTGGCAATAGCGGCCCGCTCGCTAAAGAAGTGAGCGATGCCATTCAACATCGGGATTTGCCGGTTGCTGCGGTATTGAGCGGGAATCGCAATTTTGAAGGCCGTATTCACGCCGAAGTGCGGCTCAATTACTTGATGTCTCCACCGTTGGTCGTTGCGTATGCCTTGGCGGGTTCAATGCAATGTGATATTGCGCAAGACCCTCTCGGCCATGACCACGAGGGCCGTCCAGTATTTTTGAAAGACCTTTGGCCAGCGTCAGCAGAAGTCGAGCGCATCGTGGCCACGCACGTGCGTGCGGCTATGTTTCACGATCGTTATGCGAACATATTCACGGGCGGTGACAGTTGGGCAGCGGTGCCGACGCCACAGACAGAAGAGTATCATTGGAATAGTACATCGACTTACATTCAGCGCCCATCCTTTGTGAAAGCAGAACAACCGTTTTCGCGATTGACGCCTCCTGCGCGCATTCTTGCACTATTCGGGGATGCAATCACCACCGACCACATTTCCCCAGCGGGAGCTATCGCTCTTCAAAGCCCGGCCGGCCAGTATCTTCACGCCCGGGGGGTGAATGTCCAAGAGTTTAATTCCTACGGCGCACGGCGTGGTAACCACGAAGTCATGGTGCGTGGAACATTTGCAAATTCTCGGCTCCGCAATCAGTTGGTGGACCGTGAAGGGGGCTACACCCGGCACCAACCGGAGGGAACTGTGCTGACAATATACGAAGCAGCCATGCAATATCAAGCGGAGGGAATTCCCCTTATTGTCTTAGCGGGAGAGCGCTATGGATCAGGCAGCTCACGCGACTGGGCCGCCAAAGGCACATTGCTCTTGGGTGTTCGAGTGGTTCTCGCAGAATCTTTCGAACGCATACACCGTAGCAACCTTATTGGCATGGGGGTGTTGCCTCTGCAATTCTTGCCTGGTGAATCATGGTCCAAATGGGGTATTCAGGGGAACGAAGAACTAACATGGGGCCACCTGCCCGAATCGTGGCCTGGTGAGACAAGCCAGATGACTGTTCACATCTTACGGGTAGGAGAGCCACCCGAGTTGCATCAGGTGTTGGTACGATTAGATACTCCAAGCGAATGGTCTTTATATCAACAGGGTGGAATATTTCCAGCCGTGATCAAGACCCTGGTCCACACGGTGTAAGTCTTGTAGATGATCAGTATAATCGACATCGTTGGTGCGTTAAGTTCTCGTGCATTAGCGTGTAGCAATGCTATAGTCCTGAACCTAAAACACATACGGATCGTTTCATAGCACCCTGTCAAAAGAATTAGCATTGTAAGTCTGTAATGTGGCGGCTCATGATAGCATATCCATGATTATAATGGAGCCGCGGCACGAGGGTGTCATCTGCATTACGACACAAAAGAGAGGAAATGATAGCAACATGGTGGCAGAAGGACGGCAGGTCTATGTCGTGCAAGTTGAATATGATCCTACCGTGGACTATGGGTGCGGAGTCGACATGACAACGCGCGACACGCTGCACATTGCGGATACCCTAGAAGGAGCACAAACGTGGCTGATTGAGAATAGGTCCAATATCGACCAACAATATCAAGATATTGAGGTGTTTGACGTCATTATTGTACCATGGGAGGTAAATGCTTCGTGGGATGATGATAAGTCACGGTTTGTATTTGACCACGATTAACTGCGCAGGTGATCCGGCGGAAGCTCATACTGGGTAAAAAAGAAACCGGTGAGTCGCCGACAATTGCAATGACCTTGCTATAATAATGTAATAAGGTGGATCCTGCTGTCAAGACATTATTTTTGAAGATTTAAGAGAGAGTTCATCTTACATTTCGCACCCCTTCCGCCAGGGGGTGCGAAGTGTAAGTTCATAGAACCATTCCCGTCGGCATTCGGGGGAAATGATCATGAGTGAGCGTGCCACTGAGCCAGCAAAACTCTTAGATCGCTCCGGACCACTCTCCGAGTGTGAGCCTTGGCCCCTAAGGTCCATATTCGGAGAGTCCCGGTCGGCAGAGCCGATTCCCTTCCGTCAGGGTTCTCGGGATTGGTATCAGCTCTGCGAGCGGTAGACCTCGACGGGCGTGCGATAATCCAAGGCTTGTTCTATCCCACCCTGGTTATCGTAATGGCAGCTTTAGATGCCGTCTTCGACACAATGAACGAATCCCACATCCCCATAGCCGAATGTCCCGGTACTCCACAGCACAGGGCGTAATCACCTGCATGGGAGGCGACAAAATGAAACGACTGGTCAATCCCTGCTTCCGTGCCATCATCCGGGCTGGGAGTGGATGCCTTAGGAAAGGCTAAGACCGAAGAAGGAATACTGGTTAGCGAGTGATCTGCGAGGGGTACGACCATCGCCGAGTGCGCTTGGGCTAAGTCGACATTCACAAAGTCCACCGTGATATTCCAGTGCAACGGGACGGTAATCACCATCTGACCGTGACCATACCCGTTAAAGTTCATGCCATTATGCTCACCCGCAGCAAGTTTGATAATAGCCGTATGGGAATCCGGGTGCTGTACCAACCATTGCGACGCATTAGACGGGACCTTCGCAATCTGGTGCGTAGAAGTCAGGCCGCATGCCGGGAGTAATACGCTCAAACTGATTGCCCACAATCCCGTGCGCCATAGATCGCACAACCGCATAGTCATCACTTCCTTTCATTGCGGGCCGGACCGTACGGCTACCGCATTAAACATGCCCAATGCTCCTTTAGACATTTGATCCATGGCATGGGATACAAATGAATACTGGCCGGGTTGCGTGAACTCGAGTTGAATAAGAGCCCCTCCGCCCGGGGGAATGGTGGCTGTCGACACGTCATCTAGATTATTTTCTGGATAGCCACTATTTTCAACGTCGCGCAAAATGCTTCCGACCACGTGAAATGCGGAAAAGTCGTTCGGGCCGGCATTGACCACGGCAACCGTGAAGGGCTGTCCCACGGGAGCATTTAGCGGATGGGTGACGTAGCGATTCGCCATTCCGTTAAACACGACATACCGTGGAGGATCATTCAACACGGAGGATAAGCTATCTGCACGGTAAAATTCACTTTGGACAATCGTATACATCGGAGGAGACTGACCCGGTGGCGTGACAATCACCGCGCCGTACATACCTTGGGCGATATGAAGCGCCATAGGGCTAGATTCGCAGTGGTACAAAAATACCCCAGGAACGCTGGCGATAAAATGAATGGTCTTAGATTGCCCGGGCAAAATCGGCGTAAAGTTTTGATTGGGAGGAACTAGGGCAGCGTGCAGATCAATGGAATGAGCCATTCGTGGGTCGAGATTATGCAGAGTCAGTGTCACGTGGTCTCCCTGGCGAAGATAAAGAACGGGCCCGGGGACGGCGCCATCAAAGGTCCAAGCAGGGAATGTCACTCCGGGTGCGATCATGACCTCCGTTTCTTCCGCATACATTTGAATCGACACGGCATCCCCGCGGCGGATACGGCGCATCGGTCGTGGTGTTTGATTTAACGGATTGAGGGAGTCTGCAGACTGCGTGATAGAATGCGATGTGTGGGCGCCTCCAGGAACCCCACAGCCCCCAACTACTAACCCCAATGCCAGAGCGGCAGCCACTAAAACTCCTTGAGACCGTCTTTGATGCTTTACGTATCGTGGCATCTAAACCCTCCCGTAGCTATTATGAAGCCCGTGTTGCGCCATGAGCAACCGAGTGATCTTGGCGTGGGATTCGACCAAGACGCTCTACAAAGACAGTATAGTCAGACCGTTGTCACGCATTGTGACACAGGTCACAGAGGGCGTCCTTTAGCCACACAAATTTGCGATGATAAGCTTTTTTGCCCGACACTTTGTCGAACGAGACCATTGTCACAAATCGGTGGTCGAAACGACACACATCGGCGGCAACGGCGATACGTTAGGTATCAGGCACTCTGTGGCTTCATTGCTGGTAAGAGCCCCGGGGTTTTTAGAGAAGGCGAGGCTTTGATGTGGCAGGTAATTACAGGTAAAAATTTGTCCAGACGGATTTAAGGGTGCAAATGTGGGCATGTTAAACCTACGAAGAGAGAGCAGTCTTTGTCAAAATGAGTCGCCATGGCAAAGGAAAGCCTCTGGGCGAAGCACGTGTCGACAGGCCTTGCTCTTATATGCGGCCATCACATTCTTCACGTAGCTTGCCGATCATGGGGGAGATCGATTGGTCGCTAAGCAGTCCGGTAGAGGAGGCTCTTGACGAACACCTCTGCGCGCGGTAGCGGCGGGATCCCGAGCGTAGGGGCGCGACTGTACAAACTCCGGACCATCGACTCTGCGAGGGAGGGAGTCCCCAGAGCGTCTATGCGGCAAAGAAAATTAAGAACAGACCAGACATTGCCGGTAAAATCACGGGAGAATTGATACTTTGTTCAGGGGGTGTTGAGTTGCACGAGTAGGGAGCGCAATCAATTTTCATGTCGGCAGAAGTTTCATTTGATCTATTGCTTGCGCTAACGTACGGTAGATGTTTTGTACCGGGTGCCCGTCGGGTACTAAACCGGTGATCCCTGAATCCCCAGTCAAAACCCAGGGAATTTTCGCCACCACCGGGATGTTTAGTGATTTAGCCACTAACTCGGCGCCGCCTCGGCCCAAGGGATGCCACAAATATCCACATTCTGGACAATTCATGTAGGACATATTTTCTATTACTCCGAGGAGTCGTCTATCCAAACTGCGCACCATGTGTCCCGCCCGCTCGGCCACGCGCGCGGCATTAATGTCGGGTGTGGTCACTAGGATGCTGGCCGCCCGCGGGAAATATTCATGTACATCCATAGCGATGTCTCCGGTGCCCGGTGGGAGATCTAATATCATGTATTCGGGGGCATTCCACAGGGTATCTTCCATCATCTGACGAATGGCCTTGCCCAGCATAGGACCGCGCCACATGATAGGGGCATTGTGACCCACGAAAAATTTCATCGACATCACATCAATGTCATGAACGTGAGATGGGATGAGTTTACGCTCTTGCGTTTTGACGGGATCGGCTAACTGGAGTAGGTCCGGCACGCTGAATCCATAGATGTCACAGTCCAGAATGGCGGTTCGGAATCCCAATCTTGCGAAAGCGTGTGCCAGGTTGATGCTAACCGTCGATTTACCTACACCCCCTTTGCCGCTAATCACAGCAATCATCTTGACGGCAGCAGGAGTTCGAGGTGACGCCTGTCCTGGACGAGAAAGTTTCTTGGCCGCATTAGCCTGGTCTTTCGCACGGGGAATGACGCGAACATCGTGGATTTCCTTAAGCCGTGCCAAGACAAACGCTGCCAACGCGGTGCGGTCCTCAGGAAGAACCGTCGTGCCCCGCCAGACTTCATCGACATGAATATTGACATGGAGCCCATCCGCATGTGGCTCTACCGCAATATCTTGAATATAACCGCCCTTAAGCGGTTCGACGCCGGCGGATGTTTTGAACGGGGCCAGGATTGCCAGTATATCCTTCGGGGTTACGGCCATCGTCTATTCTCCTTTCTTATCCTTAAGCAAAGCCGAAGTACTGCTTGGCGTCGTCGGACATCATTGCCGGTTCCCATGCTGGGGACCAAACCACCGTCACGTGGGCATCTTTCACTCCGTCGATGGCGAGCAAACGGTGCTGTGTGCCTTCCTGAATATAATTGCTTGCTGGACATCCCGGCGTCGTCATGGTCATGACCACGTCAACTTGGTCATTTTGAATAGTAACGCCATAAATCAGTCCTAAGTCAACAATATTGTAGCCCAGCTCAGGGTCGATGACATCTTTCAGAGCGTCTGTAACAACTTCCTCTGTTAATCCCGGCATTGTAGCAATCCCCTTCCTGGATTGTGTCTTTTAATCCTACCCATTTGTTATTATCTCTCAGCCCAAAGAGTTCGAGTGTGATCCAGATCACGCTGGACCCCTCTGGGATTATTTCGACCCACAACCACCAATGCCGTGGGCAGAGATGGACGTTGCATATCGCAGACCCCAAGGCCTTCTGGATAGACCATCACGCGCACATGGAGGCCTGAAGGTGGCGAGATGTGATTAGGCCGTGCCTGCTATCCGTTCCGCTCTATGGCGGGAAACACACTAGTTTTATGCACTGTTGAATGAGCAAGGACGCCAGCTGCGATTTTGTCACGTTAAACGTGAAACGTGTGCGTGCTCATTGCCGTGGCGACCCATTCTACTAAGAACGGGTCGAATAGTTTCATCATTGGGCCTCAGCCTGGCCTCCATGAAACTAGTAACTGTTTGTGTGGTTAGGACGCGGAGGAGGGGAGTGTGGCCTTTTCTGCCAAGGGCACCCACACGGCATGCGTGGGTAGCTTTTCGAATGCGCGTAAAATGCCTGCTTTTAGAAATTATGTCAAGGCTTTGTGATTGCTGTCACAGACCAATTTGCGTTTCGCGGTGAAGCTATTAGAAGAGAATCGCATTCGGTAATAATCGTCCGCTAGCGTGCTAATTGGTTGCCCATAACTGTACGAATCAGGGGTGAGCTATGGACGCGGACGGGTGACTATGGGCTCGTGCAGAGCAAGCGGGAAGGGGTACCTCTAGTGGATCTTATCGCGCAGTTGACGGCCGAACATCAAGACTATGTGTTCAAACTTTCGGAGTTAGTGGAGCTGATCGAAGGTATTCGAGTGAATGGACGTGGTGACTACTTTATTGCCGCTCTCGATGCCCTTATTGGCCCGTTGACCACGGAACTCGATGATCACGCTCACCGCGAGGAAGAGTCCTTGTTTCCCCGGTTATTGGAGCGGGCACCAGACAGTCCCGTTGCTGTCATGTTGGAAGAGCACCAAACTATTCGTGGATATAGTGCCCAGTTTGAGCATTGGTATCGAAAGTGGCGGGAAGGGGCTGACGATACCTATGACCGGTGGACACGACCCGCTTTGGAATTACGCGGCGCATTTTCGACGCATATGCAAAAGGAGAATCTGATCCTCTTTCCCTTAGCGCGGCGCGTGTTGACGACGGTGGAAATCAGTCATCTGATGATCCGTGGAGATCACTAATGGGGAAGTGGCTATGGGACGAGAAGAAGATTCTTTGAAACGTGTTGGTGGGGCCTGTGACGATTGGCAAAGCTTAGAAAGACTATACCAGGCATTTCCCTCCACGCTGAATCAGCGGCGTACTTGGCGAACTGCCGCTCAATTGGTCGATAAGCGACTGCAGGCGCGGGGGCACCAAGGACTTCCCGCTCTGATTCCGGGATTAGTGCACGCGAGGGTGGCTACCGCTCTTCTGGCGGCCGGCTATCGGACTGAAGCTCAATTGGCGACCTCTTCGTTTTTATGTTTAGGTTGCCATGCGGGACTCGAGGTGCGTATTTTGCGGGATTTTGGCGCGAGGTCGGTTCATGGTGTAGAAATTCGCGGCGAGGTTGTGCAAGAAGCCCTGCGTGCTCGATTGGTGGACTCGAGTGAGGTCACTACCGAGGATTTTTGGACATACTTAGCCGCAGAAGGCCATGAGTTGTTTGATAATATTCTGGTTCTCGCACCCGAGGCGCTGTCCCTGCAACGCCTATGGCGTGCGGTAATCCCGCATCTAGCTGCGGACGGCCGTCTAGCCGTAGTCGCTCAGCCTGCGGACCTGCGAGATTTTCCTTTGCACATACCGCAAGGCGCTGCATTAGAGGGCACCATGCAGTGGTATGCGTTAATGCAAGGTACCATAGTGTGACGAGCCTCTGTGATGACCGTCACACTGCAGCATGGCCGTATCAGTTATGCTAGCGGTGAATAAGAGAGATCATAGACGGCTAGGAGTGGGTGGCAGAAATTTAAGTAATGGGGGGTCGTGTCTGATGATTTGGAGCGTTGACGATCGGGAGCTATATGACATGGACCATGTGGTGGTGAGGCATATCTATGATGAAGATCATGCGGCTATTGTGTGGTTTGGATTTACGGACGGTCAAACCTTGCGGGATCATCTCACGACGAGTGTTGCCATCATTCAAGTGTTGAAGGGGCGTGTTCACCTGAGCACGGCGATCGAACAGGTGCTGGCGAGTGGTCAGACGGTGCAGCTCCAGGCCAATGAACGTCATGCCTTAACAGCGCTGGAAGAGTCACTAGTGCAACTGGTCTTGGTTCCGCATCCGCGTTATCATAGCTTGGCGCAAGAAATTGGCATGGAGACACGCGTTTAGGTACGGATAACGTGGCGGTGGAAAAGCATTCTAAGGAGGGATGGACAATGGCTCATGTCATTACTCAGCGGTGTATTGGAGTAAAAGACCAAAGTTGCGTGGAAGTGTGTCCGGTGGATTGCATCCATCCGAGTTCGGAGTTGGATGGGCAAGAAGCATTCGACGCGGCAGCTCAGCTCTATATTGACCCTGAGGTGTGCATTGACTGCGGGGCATGCGTCTCCGTGTGCCCAGTCGAAGCGATCTTTTATCTCGACGATGTGCCGGACGAATATCAGGAGGATATTGAGACGAATCGGCAATTTTATTTAACGTGGATACCAAAGTGAGAGCTCGGAGGAGCTGAGGGGAATGGGATTCCGTTCAGCGTAGGCCGCTGGAAAGGAGACAGACAGTGCGTGGCGTACGATTATCTCGTTGGAGTATGAGTTACTTTACGGTGGCCGTGATTTCTTTGCTTTTGGCGGAAGCACTGTGGGCTTCTGGCGCCGCCAGACCCCTCCAAAATATCGGATCGGCCTGGGTGTTGGTCAGCGTGCACCTCACGACTATCGGATTTTTAACCATGCTAATGATGGGGGCGTTGCATCAGTTTGTTCCGGTGTTGACGGAAACAGAACTGGCAAGCCAGACATGGTCCGGTGTCACCCTGGGATTTCTCACCCTGGGACTGGCTGGGATGGTGGTCGGATTTCTTGCTTTGCCCCTTCAAGTGCCGGGAGGTGCCTTACCGAACCTTCCCTGGCTGTTGCCGATCGGGGGGACGCTAGTGGTGGTGGGAGTCATCGTCGCTCTTATCAACTTAGGTATCACACTAAAACGAGCGTGGCCGTGGACGCTCTCGGCGTGGCTCGTAGCGACGGGCTTGGGGTATCTCTTTCTCACGGTGGTAGCGGGGCTTACGTTTGCCGTTTCTTTCGCAGATCCGAAATTATTCCCAGCCGCATGGCTAGCTGTTATGGGCGGACGGGGCCTTGCGGCACATGTCATCGGCGGTGTCGGTGGCTGGCTTACGCTCACGGCGATGGGTGTGTCCTATAAACTCTTAGCCATGTTTACCCTTTCAGACGAGCATCGCGGTGCTGCAGGGTGGATAGCTTACGGCGCAACGGCATTAGGCATTTTCGTGGCGTGGTTGGGACGCTGGATTGGTGCAAATCGATGGGCTGACGTCGCTTGGATTGTCATTTTGGTGGGGCTAGCGTTCTATCTTTGGGATATGCGCGCGCTTTATCAACAACGTAAGAGGCGCCAATTGGAACTCAATGGCCGTTATGCGATCATTGCATTGGCCTATTTAGCGGTCTTAATCATTGTGGCCGCTGTCGTGCGGCTGGGTGGCTCGGTTAGGCGTATTGACATCGCCTTAACTTATTTAGCTCTCTATGGATGGTTGGGTGGGCTAGCGCTGACACAACTGTATAAAATTATTCCCTTTCTGACATGGCTCGATCATTATGGCGACCGTATGGGGAAAGGGCGGATCCCTCGAGTACAAGACTTGGTTAATGAATCGCGCGACCGTTATGCCTATTTCATCTACTTTGTTGCAGTGTTATTGGGTAGTGTGTTTCTTGCCATCGGATGGTTTAATGTGTTTAGGGTGGTAATCGCTATAGCCTTTCTTGCGACGCTTGATATTGCTCGCGCCTTTTATCATGCGGCCCATCCAAAGGAAGACGAGCAGGAACATCACCCAAAGTCCGCCACGGCAAAAACGGGAACGTAAACTCTAGGCAGATAGGCTGGAGGTAATGATTGTGCAATAGGAAAGACTGGGGGAAAAATGCATGGCTTATGTGCTGTGGGATGGAATAAAGAGCCGTGACGTGACGGCCGAACAAATCAAGATATGGCGTGCGTCTGCAGATGAAATGAGTGCGCTCATCGTTGCTGGGCTCAACGAGTCACAGTGGACGGCACTCTCTATTGAGCCAGGCTTAGACGACTGCGAGAAGTATCAAGCATCGAATGGGGATGTCGCGATTCGTTGGCTGTCGGATCAGGGGCGTGAGCGTGCGGCACAACAGGCGAAGGAGCACCGAGAAATTTTGCTTATATTGCAAGACGCACTGATTCAGATCGCGGAACACGACACAGACCTAGCTTCGAAATTGGCTGCTCGCGCTTACATCAATTTGAAAACAGACCGTATTGGGCAGCGCCGTTATGATGGTCTGTTGCATCGATTCACGGGTGTATTGCATCGGCGGTCATAGTTCGTTCGAGGTAGACTGCCGGTGAGAGCGCCGCCAAAACACGACGGATAGGGTGCAATCGTTGAATACGGTACTGAGTTAACATTATCATAGTCTCCATTCAGCGCGGGCACGGGCAGCGAGTCTTCGGTCATGCGACAAGGTAGGATAAGTTCTTGACCAACACAATTTTACGCGGTAGCGACAATGCAGGGCCTACGGGTGCAGCTACGCAGATTCTGGGTTGCCGATCGCCCTGGGCGGTGGTCTTAAGAAATACGTCTTCAATAGACTACGTACGTCTAATAAAAAATATACGCATAGTTAGGCTAAAGACCCTGAAAAATGATGCCATCGTATGATCTTGCCACAAAACTTTTAGTCGCTGTTCGAGGGCGTCATAGTTATGAAGGCATGGTACGCCTACCGCGTGAACCCAGTATCTGGCTCGTTACATGTCGTTCGGCGACAAATATACATTTCCATCCTCAACAAGGGTAGGAAATACTGCGATTGGTGAGACTGCTGGCATTTTGACGGCCACGCCAGTGCGAATATCGAATTGCCCGCCGTGCCGCGGACACGTTACGGTATATTCGAAATACTCGCCGTCGCAGAGAGACGCCTCGGCATGGGAACAGGTATCGTCGGTGGCGTACACAACATTATGCGTCCGGTATAAGGCTATGGCGCGCCCATTCAACTCTGCTAAATACGGTGTGGCGCTGTCGATGTCGACAACTTTCGCTATTTTTACCCATTGTTTATCCATGGATATAGTTCCCCTCTCGGTTTCACTGTGTTATCAAGCTTTAAGCAAATGTTTTCACCAGTTTATCCATGCGTGTCAATGCATCAGGCGCTGCGTTCTATAGCAAACGATG
>JAKACM010000197.1 GCA_021821465.1 Bacillota bacterium | reverse complement strand
CATCCCGGTCGACGATGAGACCTTGGCGCATTTGGACTTAGCACCGGAATCATTCCATGGTGAATGGAATTACATCATTAAACCTCAGTCCCTAAATAACGAAGTTATTTCGTCGTGAGTCCTAAGCATGTAACCCTTCCTGATACAGCAAGTGTAAGAGAGCTTGTCGCGCCGCCTGGTCCTCTTCTGTCCAAGCGACACGGTAAGCTCCTTTACGTTTTCCTATTCTTTATAAGTGGTGAAAATTGGTCCAAAACCGCGTAGAGTTCATCGTGTCAGTTCCCAGTTTAAGTCTCCAAACATATCCACAATGATTTTCTGAATCCTTGATGGCTCATAATATCCAGACCATGACTTATTCATCCAACAAATTTTCCGTGCGAGTTTGACGCAATAAGTTGGTGATCTTGAATAACCCATTGACCACCGATCATTACATCACGGGGAACGCCCTGTAATGACCATCCTTCATACGGAGTGTAGTCAATACGTTGATGTAAGGTTCTGGCACTCGCGGTGAACAGAGGAGGTTCCTGTTCCACAATCACCAGGTCGGCGTCACTGCCGGGTAATAAAGTTCCCTTTTTGGGGAATAAGCCAAATTGTTTACTAGCATTGGTAGACGTCCAAGCTATCGCTTCCCCCAGTGTTAACTGTCCCTTATGGACTGCAGTCAGCATGAGCGGCAAACGGGTTTCAATGCCCGGGCCGCCATTCGGGATCAACCGAAAATCCATCTTTCCTAGTTCTTTGGCACCGTGAAAATCGAACGGGCAATGATCACTAGAGACGATGTCAATCACTCCACGTCTTAGAGCATCCCACAACGAACGCACATCGTCGTGTGGTCGCGATGGGGGCGTATAGACATACTGGGCAACATCAAAATGATCAGATTGATAGACTTCATCATTCAAAAACAGGTATTGAGGACACGTTTCTGCTGCCAATCGCGCGCCTAACTGGCGAGCGTATCCCAACGCTTTTACCGATTCTAGTGAGCTCAAATGCACCATATATGCTGGAGCATTCGCTAAGCGGGCAATTTGCCCGACGCGAAAAACCGCTTCTCCTTCCAAAATAGAGGGTCTGGTAGCACCGTGATATCGTGGTTGAATTTTACCGGCCAAGACAGATTCTTCCGCGATGACATCAATAACCGGGCCGTTTTCCGCATGGACCATACTTAATATGGAGGATTTGCTAGCCGCTCGCATGATTCGGAAAAGATCCGCATCGGAAAGCATCAACTTCCCCGGATAGGCAGTAAATACTTTAATGCTATGAATGCCCATAGACGGCAACAGCGGCAGTTCATCCATCCAAAGGGAATAAAGTTGCGAGATAATCACATGAAAACCATAATTCGTCCATGCCATCTCCCCTTTATCTTTCCAACGGTCGACTAAAGTCCTGAGACTTTCTCCCGGTTTGGGTTGGATAAAATTCAAAATCGTCGTCGTGCCTCCGAAAGCGGCGGCACGAGTTCCCGTATTTATGTCGTCAGTTGTCACGGTATCACCAAAATCCCAATCGAGGTGCACATGGGCGTCAATTCCTCCCGGAAGAACCCAACAGTGACCCGCATCGATCGTTTGATCATAATCCTGAGGATCTTCATTTCGACTAATACGATAAATAACACCGTTGACAACCCCTATATCGACTTCCAGTATATGTTCGGGACTGACCGCCACCAAACCACCCTTAATGACACAACGCACAGGTTATCCTCCTCTAAATCATGAAAATGCCGTTCATAGTTCTTAATCGTTACGATTCCACCTCTTGAACCTCAGCGGATAGATCCATTTCGTGGGCTGATGTAGGCAGTGACTTCATTAACAGGCTATAACTGATAAAGCTGGCCGCAATGCCGACAAACCATGAGTAAGTGTAGAGAACATGCAGGGATGGAATGATTAATCCAACAAAGGCCGCGAGAATACCAATACCAAATGCTACTAAGCCTTTAGCATTCCAGCCATTTTGATAGGAAAAATCTCCCGTTTCCACAAAGAACATGGGCACATCATAGCGCCTTTTGCGTACCACATAAAAATCCGCTAACATCAGCCCGGCTATCGGTCCCAACGCCCCTCCAATGGCCCCTAAGACGTTGTAAATGGTGCTGGCGTTATTAAACCAAAGCCATGGCACAAATAAGACCCCAATGGCTATCGATAGAATCCCGGCTTTAACAAAATTGAGTTTTTGGGGAAACAAGTTAACGAGATCATAGGCAGGCGAAACAACATTGGCCGCAACATTAACAGATAATGTCGCAATAATTAAGGTCACCGCCCCTAGAACGAGAATGATGGGACTACGAAAGTGTTGTAGTAACGTCACGGGATTCGAAATAGCACTGCCAAAAGCAATAACCGCACCCGACGTAGTAATAATACTGACCAGAGCAAACACAATCGCGGTAATTGGCAATCCAATAGCTTGTCCCACCATTTGATCCTTTTGGGATTTACCGAATCGTGTAAAATCCGGAATATTCAAAACCAGGGTGGCCCATACGCCGATAAGTCCCGTCACGGCCAAGGGAAATTCAATAGAAAACGCCTTCGGAGAAAGCTTGCTAGGCGTGTAGAACAATGGCCCCAAACCATGCGCCGTACTGATAGCCCATATCACGGCGATTAATCCCATGATGATGACCAAAGGTCCCGCCCACAATTCGAAATGCCGAATACGGTCCATCCCATGAGAAATAATGAGCGCATGTAAGAGCCAAAAGAGGCCGAAGGCAATACCAACATTAGCTTGCAATCCTAGAACGACAAAATGACTCAATTGTTGCCAACCCGGAATAAACAGGCCAATCAAGGCATTGATAGCAAGACTTCCAGCATAACTTTGTACCGCAAACCAAAAAATGGCGACAAACGCCCGTAACAATACCGGGATTTGGGCACCACGATAGCCAAACGCAGCCCGAATAAGCACAGGAAAGGGCAGTCCATACTTGGCCCCCGCCACGCCGTTAAACCAGAGTGCAATGACTAATATCACATTTGCCAAGATTACAGCCGCCAGGGCTTGCTCGACGCTAAATCCTTGTCCTAAGAGTGCCGCCGCAGTTTCGTAGGCAACAATGTTGTGCACCATCCCCATCCAGACCGTGGAAAAATTTATCCACGTCCAGCGCCTCTTGGCTTTCGGTACGGGAGCCAAATCGGGATTATAAAGCCGTGAGTCTTTTT
>JAKACM010000017.1 GCA_021821465.1 Bacillota bacterium | reverse complement strand
TGGTATCAATGGACCCATGTGAAGCCACACGTCTGGCGAATCCTGGAGATGCTGCAGATTCCCGTTCAACACCGGTTTCAGTGGGATTCGTCCGGTTAATGCTCCGTCAGCGTAAATCGTTGATTTTCCGTATCCCCACGTGCGGAGTCTAAGTTTAATCACGAGAACAACTCTTAAAAGAGAGATGCGCCTTTGAGCGGTATTTGAGCAAATTCCCGAAGGACTTACTCAAGGCTGGGTCCTAGTCTTCAGAATCATTTCTGTGGGAAGTATCTGCAGTTCTCAGATCCAAGTACGCGATTGTCAACGCTTGGTTGCCTTTTCCACCATAGAACAAACTAGTCGCCTTGGCTCCATTTAGAGCCGCCATGTCATTGGGCCGATCAGAAAATTCATGGTCACGGCTTCATCTGCGTGTTTGCCGTCACCATGGCCCACTCTTACAGCGAGAATATGCCCGAGCGGGAATTGATGTCAGCTTGCCGGCTTTGCTCAAAGAACTCACCGCCATCCAAGAGGTTCTGTGGGTGTACGCCTCCAAGACGCAGATGTCATTCGCGACTCGTTCTCACCGATCGGATACCACGCCAACAACAGCTCTTCGATCATTTGGCCATTCATCCACCCGTTCCCCAATAACCCTTATATGATACATAAGTGATCGTTCAATCCCTTGCTACGCAAGGGATTCTCGTCTTCCTTGACCGCTAACTACGACAGTTTCGCTAGGACGGAAGGAGATTCGATTCGTAACAAGATCGATTCGGTGATCATTGTCTGATCCTTTCTGGCATGTACTGGCTATTCACAATCGTTCAGTTTTGTGATGCCGTTTGCACCCATAGCGTTAAAAAATAATGGTGGACATTTTCCTCCTCGTCAATGAAGTAATAATACCCGTAGAGGTTGCCAGGAATCGTAAAGTCGGTCCTATCCCTCTCGAAACTACGAAAAATGAGAGAGATGCGGATCCAATCCTTCATTTAGCCATTCTCTCAGACGGAACTTCTGAATTTTTCCGCTGGGCGTTTTGGGGAGTGCAGCGACGATTTCGAGACGTTCGGGCCAAAATTGCTTGGTCAAATGCCACCCATTCAGGTAATCGAGCAACTCCGGCAAGCTCAGTGTGGTACCGGGATGTAACACTACTACGGCACACGTCCGCTGACCCAGCCGCTCATCTTTAATTCCCACTAACGCCGCTTCGTGAATCGCAGGATGGCGGTATAGCAAGTCCTCGACATCGGCGACGGGAATTTTTTCTCCGCCTCGGTTAATCATGTCCCGTGCTCGACCGGTGATCCGGATATATCCGTCGGCATCCATAAGAGCCAAATCCCCGGTGCGCAACCATCCGTCCTGAGTGAACACTTGGTCGGTAATATCTGGCTCGTCAAAATACCCAATGAAGTTTTGCGGACCTTTAACTTCGAGTTCACCTTCGATTAACGGGGGTAAGGGGCGTCCGTTGTTATTCACCACCCGACACAACATTTCCGGTACTGGCCGCCCATCGGTCGTATAGGTCTTCTCCAAGGAGTCTTCGGGGCGGACTAACGTAACCAGCGAATTTTCGGACATGCCCCATCCCGCCAGAATGTGAACATTCAAGAGTGTCTGCGCCTCTTCCACCAACACCCGTGGGATGGGTGCTCCGGCACTTACGAAAATTTTGAGCGCGGACAAATCATGCCGATGCGGATCGTAATGAGTCGTTAAGTCGGCGAAAAAAGGGGTAGCGCCCATCGAGAATGTGGCACGCCGTCTGGATAGCAGATCCAAGGCGACGTCCGGATTCCAGATGTCTTGATAGATGGCAGGAATCCCTAAGAGCAAAGGGAATAACACCCCATACAAAAATCCGGTCTGATGAGCAAACGGCGAGGGCATGAAAATGACATCATCCGGTCCCAAGTGGAGAAAATCGCGCTGAATCAAAAGCCCGCGTAGCAAAGTCTTGTGCGAATGCATCACCCCTTTGGGACGGCCCGTGGTGCCCGAGGTAAAGACGATTTCGGCGAGATCCTCATAATCCGGCAACGAAGCGGATGGGGCTTCGTTATCGGGTGTCTGGCGCGTCATCGTCTCAAGAGATGGGAATTCTTGTCCTCCCCGCATCCAAATGCGAAGATCAGGGAAATCCTGCGATAAATTGTGCGCCATTTCGGTAAAGGCAAAGTGGCGAAACGTTTCCGGAACCACCAACAACTTGGCTCGGGTTTTGAACACAATTTGCCGGACTTCATGTTCTCGGAAAATGGGCATGATCGGGCAAATCACCGCGCCCAGGTTCCACGTGGCCAGAGTTAAGGCCACAAATTCCCAGTTGTTCGGGAGTTCAATCGCCACCACGTCATGCGCCCGGATCCCGGCGTCATACAGGGCACGCGTCATGGCGGAAACGACTGGAGCAAACTGCCCAAATGTCCACTGCATTTCCTTGCGCTCCAGACTGTGATCGACGATGCATAACCGGTCTGGTTGGGTTTCGACCCATTGCGCGAAGTATTGCGGGATGACGTAAGGGCTATCCGCTGTCTCGTATTCAATCACTTGACACACCGCCTTTGCACTAAGAAAGTTGGGGGAAAAATAGGTTCATTCAGGAACTTGTTCTTTTCAGGTAGTATCATTTAAGGAACCCAGACCAGATATCTAGGTTCCAGCCATTCCTCATCCCATCCGAAGAAATCCGTCAAGGACATAACGAACATCCTAAGGGCCATCATGGGGTGTTAGTCTGCTCCATGCAGGATGCAATGACAGTGTGGACATGGTAATTTTACCGTGGGGAACTTTTCTTTCATCTACTAGCCAAAGAACCTCATTTACCGACACAGTCAACGCATTTAGTGCACGCCAAAAATCCCACGGCGGAGTCAGGACCAACGGCGAGGGGCACATGAGTAATCCCGCCGGAATCGATGGCAGACTATGTAAGCTCCTTATCCATGACCCGTGAGAGCTATGCACAAAAATAAACGGAGGCCATACACTGTGGACGACATGTGAATCCGTCTCCAGCATTTCTCTTAAAATTTCCCGGTAACCGATCGTCCCAATCAATCGATGATGACGATTGACTACCGCTATCGTGAATTCTGGCTTAATAATCTCACGAGTGTGATAATTTGAGAAATTAAAGGAGTCACGTTCCTCATACCAATCATTTGCAGTAATAGGCAGAATCCATGATTGAAGCGGGAGGTGTTCCACGCTCATAGCAATTCCCCTTTCGAAATCAGGGAATAAAAAACCCCTGATTAAATTAATAATCAGGAGCCATTAGTCGCATAGACGACACTTGACACAGGCCAGCTCCATGGCCCGTCGACAGTTTTGCGTTTAGCCTTAGTATAAAAAATGGCCTACATGGCGTCAATGATAAGTTTGCAATGTAATCGGACCGTACAGAGACATTGATAGCACTTCAAGTCGCGCGATCGTTCCTAAACAAACCTATTCCCCTACCGTGATCTCACATCCACCCGCTCTCTTCCTCCAGTGGCGCGACACTGTTTATGCGTTCGGGACACAATTCTCATACGTATGCACCTGATTTCGGTAAACTAGGAAGATATTCTTGGGTTTGCGCGAAAACAAACCCAAGGTTATGACCCTCAGAACGAACAAATCCATTGTCCAAGCGCTTGGGCCCTTTCGGGAGAATTCCCACCGTCTGGCGTCTAACCAGAGAACTACCTCTGACAGGCTGTCGACTCGCGCTAGGCTCCCACGTTTGTCGAACAGGTTGCCCTCAAATTTATCGAGCGCGCCGTAAAACCCCGCTGTTTAGGGCGGGGATATAAGGCGCTCGCCGTCAGGCGACCGTCTTGTGGCATAACGCCCCATTGGTGTTACTGCTTTAATGTGTTCGCTCGTTGACAATAGGATATATTGGCGATTGTCTCCCGCCATCGTGGGAGGCGTAAAATAGATCGCGTCGTCAAGACCAGACGTTAACCGGATTCGGCGAACGATAAGTTCTAAGTAACCGGAAACCTTGAGGCGACAGGATAGGGGGCTTTTGGCTAACCCTTTGCGAGTAAAGCTGACGTCAGCCGGTTCCTCGCAACACTCCCCTCCCGTCAGGGAGGGGAGTGTCAAAACTCTCCTAGTCAATGAGTGAGGTCCTCTCCCAAGATTTGTTATGAAATCACTAACAAACGTGGCGGCAGCCGTGTAGAAGGAAGGGCCACATTCAAATCCGCTCTTCGGCGATGAAGTACACTTCAGATGAACCGCGTTACGCATCATGATAAAACCCAGACTTGATCGGATAGCCCCCAACATGGCACAATAGGGTTGCTCATGGGTCATGGTGTTGGCCTAGGCACAAGCCAAACGCGAACCAAACCGCTAATAACACCTTCCTTAGTGGAGGTCCTTTTTTGATCCTCCCTAGACAATTCGTTGTGGAGGCGGCGGTATGTTCCTAAAAGACATCACCAACATTCACGATTCTCCCATACGCCAAGTGCGTTCAGATTCTCCTTCTTTTCTAGTAATCACCTTCCCTATCACTTTTAGGCCAATTTCACGCACACGAGGCTCCACTGACGCATTGCGTCCCGTGGCGCTGCCAGATTCACGTAGTCAACCAATTCCTACCACAACGAATTACACCATATCGACAAATTGTGGTGTCGTCGATATGCGTGCAATGAAGAGCCACAGTACTTTGGTGAATTTACGAGTACCGCGCCTCATCAATCGTACGCACAGCATTTAATTGCGCGTTTTCCATTAATCATGGACTACGGTGGGAATCAAAGTGAGGGATGCATAACGAACAGACCGCTGTATTATCGTAAACGCGTTAGTTTTTGGTCAAGAACCTTGTCTAAAAATGATCAATATCGCACCACTGAAGTGTCCTTATGGGACCACGTGTTTTTAAATTCTTTAGCAGACGGCTCCTGTCTTCTTTGCGAAGGACAAAGAAGAACTCTGTCACTGTACTTTGAAGCCCTCTTCTTGAACAGACCGGTTATCCAACCGGATACACTCACGTTAGCAGACTTAACAGATTCTTGCTTTGAATTATGTTCTCACCATCTCGTCGTAGTCTCTCACTTAAGACACAAGTTATTATCACAACCCGTGAGGCATACTCCTAGCATTCTCAATGTGGTGCGTTTAGAAAAAAGTTCACCACAAGTGTGTTCAGCCTGCGATATTGAAAAGGAAACGGCATCACGGTTCACGACATATATTGTGCAAATGGCCCGCTCTCGGCAAACCTTCCGTGTAAGTGTTTGTGAGGCGCATTATCGCACTCTCGTTGAAGCCAAAAAGATCATCGCCGGTTCTTGGATCCGAGGATGGAACACCAAACGCTGGTGGTACACCTGGTTAGACCATAATTGCACGATCGTGATATCTCCCAATGCCATGACGAAACCAGTCAAGGAGGAATGATGACCTACTTTGCAAGGGCTAATGCTCTCGAGACCAAAACGCGATGCACCACGAAATGTCGACTGCCATTCCAAACGCGCTGAAAGGACCAGGGTTTTGGGCCGTCGCGCTACCACAACTAAAAGATTTGGTTGTTAGGCAGCAACACTTGCCTGCACACTCGGAACAGGATGAAAAAATAGGAGAGGATGATTTGATGTATACTATCGATATTCCCGGACGAGGAGAGATTCAGTTCGCACATGCCGTCTTCGATTTCAATGGCACCTTGGCCAATGCCGGTGACTTGTTGCCGGACTTAAGTCATGCGTTTTTTCCCGTGTCCAATTTACTTTCTTGTATGATATTGACGGCAGACTCTTTCGGATCGGTTTATACCGCCGTTAAATCTTTACCAGTCCAGGTACATGTGGTAAAAACCGGCGTAGATAAAGCCTATTACGTGGAACAGTTAGAAGGTGGAGTGATTGCGGTTGGCAATGGATCGAATGATTATGACATGTTTATTCAAGCCGATTTGTCCATTGCAACCGCAGGTCCCGAAGGAACGGCCGCCAAAGTCCTACAAGTAGCGGATATCATTGTGCCGAACATCTATACAGCGCTGGATCTGATAGCGAATCCCAAAAAAATTATCGCAACTTTACGACTTTAGATACCATGAGGCTATACCTGTGCGACATGCGAGACGGCAATCGTCCGGGGCGAATCCCTGATGACGCGCGAATCCCAGGGCTCACACTACAACTTGGTAAGAGATTTTTATCGATTCGGTCTTCTTCCGCAAATTCTGAAGAATGGTGACTGGATGCTTTTGAATGTATGGACGCAGGCGCTTGGAGATGACCCCAAAAGGCTTTTGGATACTTGGGTACGTCACAGTTACGCGGCATCGTAGCATGTTCTAATTGCGATCTTCCTGGCGAAATAGTAATCTCAAGCAAGGGTCATGGTGTTGACCCGCGGACAGACCAAATAGCCTGGATTGCCAGGATGATGACACCTACCATGCGGCGGGTGTTTTTTCGCTCCTCAAAACGGCGATGCCTTACTCATACATACATGATCGGTTAAGTCAGGTGACAGGGATGAGGCCCCAAAATCAGCACCGTAATGCACCTTCTGGCTGCGTGCACTGACACTCAATACATCAGAATACCGCCCTGTCTTCTCCCGACGAGGTCGAACCTGACTTATCTGGGGATGTATGTACTCATATTACCCCCGCAAATCAAGCATTGTAGGGAGGTAACGTTGTGATTGTACAGGTCATTATTGAAATTCCACAGGGATCGCAAAATAAATACGAGTACGATGTCGCCACAGGCACGATGCGTCTGGATCGGGTCTTATACTCGGCCATGCATTATCCCGTCAATTATGGGTTTGTTCCCGATACGTGGGCGGAGGATAACGATCCGCTCGACGTGCTCGTCTTTGGGTCTACCGCCATTCATCCCGGTGTGGACGTCAACGTGCGTCTATTGGGAACGCTGTGGATGGAGGACGAGCACGGGCCGGATACCAAACTGGTTGGGGTCGTGGATGCAGACCCGCGGTATGCGCACATCAAACAGGTTGACGACTTGGGTGCCCACCGGCTTGTGGAGGTTCGCCACTTTTTCCAAGAGTATAAGAAGTTGCAGGGATTAACCGTGACACTTGGTGACTACCATAACAAAGACACTGCCGAGCAGGTCCTGACAGACGCACGAATTCGCTATCAACAACGGTTGGCGGATGCGGATAAGGATGGGATCGGAAAATTGAGGCAATAATCGCAGACATTTGCGAGGTTCAAATTGGCGGGATCAGAGGCTAGCCACGGAAGTCGTCCTGACTCCTTGTAATCAAAACCCGCCATTCCAATTTGGCATATGTACTGTGGCCACGGCACCAGGGCGAACGCAGTAGAAGCAAACTCTAAGTACATCTATCAAACGGAGGGACACCGCCATGAGGCCGAGATAAAATCATTCAACAAAACGTGAGTTCGTCACCTGCAACCCATTTCTTTGCCCAATGACTTGGTTTTACGTGGCTTGAGCCTCTGCATCACCCACTACTTAGTCTGAATATTCGGCTTATATAATTATCTGACTCATCTGAACTATTCGGAACTATAATAATGTGCGAGCAATGGAGTGCTGCTACCTGGTTCGGCATGGTTGAAGACCGGGAAACCGTCCTCATAGGACTAACGACTCCTACCGCGATAGGGATTGCGTCGCTCACATCAATGATGAGTTGATGAGAACATCGTGATTCGGGAAACGGCGGGAGTTGTTAATTTTTTGCCCATGTATTCCTATGCATGTTTCATACCCGCCAATACTCTATTCCTGAGCGACGTCCTAATCTTTTCGAAGAAGGGATGGGATTGGTCATATGGGTGTCAAGATGGCTGACGGCACCGGCTGGGCCGTCACTGCGTTTTCCACCACATCATTCATGCTGGGCTTATACAATGCTGGGTTAGTGGATCTGAAAGGGTTGGCAGTGGTGTTGCCGGTTGCCTTCTTTTTCGGGGGACTGATGCAGATTCTCGTGGCCATTTTGGAAATCTTCTCCGGGAACCCGTTTGGTGCCACCGTATTCGGCAGTTATGGCCCGTTTTGGGTGATTCTAGGAGCCATCAATGTATGGTTCGCCCATGATATTCCACTGAGTGCCATGGGTTCCGCCATGGCCGTGTTCTTAGCCATGTGGGCGGTCATTAGCGCATACTTCACCATCGCCTCGCTTCCTACCAATCGGGTACTGACTGTCATTCTCGCCTTGATTACCATCGCCTTAATACTGTTGAGTTTGGGAGCAGGGCTGCCCAGTGTCCTTCTGACGCGAGTGGGTGGTTGGGTCACACTGGCATTTGCCACCTTAGGCTGGTACTACGCATTTGCACATTTGTTGCAGTTTACTTATGGGCGTAATGTGTTGCCGCTGGGGGTGGTAAAACGCAAACCCGATGGCGCAAATTAAGACAACATCGTGTGCGCACGCTAAGAAGTCCATCCGGCCAACCAATCGGACTCAGAATCTTGATCATACCCTTAATTGCCAATGGGGGCATGGCATCGCTTTTATGGATGCATGAGCATCACCATCTCCATGCTGGATATTGGGTAGGCTTGGGTGCACTCCTATTCTTTGGGATCTTTCCGCTCGCAGCCTTGCTCACCATGAAATACGATGAATTTGAGGCGCTGCGGCGACGATGGCGGCGGCGCCACTTACGGGTAGTGCGCTCTACCGAATCATCAATCCACGAAGAGATGCCGCCTCACAAATAACGCCCACGCCGCCCCGAGACATTCGTCATTCAATGCTCGCGGCGGCTTTTTATCCAACCGAACGTATCTCGCGAATCACTTCCTCTCGAATCTGCAACCCCAACCCGAATATCCTGATATACACGACCGGTTAATTCACGTGGCAGGAAGGAAGTTCCACAATCAGCGCCGTTATGCAGTTTTAGTTGGGCACTGATACTCAATACATAAAATTGCCTCTGTGTTCTCCATTCACGAGAACCAATTTGACTTATCTGGGGATGTATATATCCTGAACCTTTGTTCCCAATAATCTTGGCGCGTGATCATCAGGATTTTAAGGTGGCATTGCTCTCTTTGCCGGTTCCAGACCATCCAAGTCCCCTTACCGGCTGTACCACACTCAGACGCAATTTAAGAGCGGTGAGCCTGGCAGAAAGGTAGGATGATCACCTCCCTGCGCATTCGTCAAGATAAATTCCCTTTCGAGTCTTTGTTCATAGACCAATCGTGGCATTTTAGAGAAGATATCGCCACGAAGCGCAAAAACTGCAGCACTTACATCCGCACTATGTTTCTTATTTTTCTGTGAATATTCACAAAAGCCGTTGGCATCTTGTCTACTGCTTGATAAGAATTAATGTTTTTTCTATAATGACAACACGTGATGGAGTTCACGCAATGCCGAAGGGCTAATGACTCCTACCTCCAATCAAGGGAGGAGTCATTAGCCCTATACGTTTGCTCTGGACTTCTATGATCGGACATACTCGAATCACCCTGTGTCTAGTCGTCCTGTATGCGAGACAATTCTCCTCCTTGACATCCGTTTCGACCCCGGTGGGTTCATATCGTTATTCTGGGGTAAAAAAACAGAATTGGTGTATACTTTTGTCAACGAGGGGGTTCCCTGGGTGGCCGTCCACATCTTGTTTAACGTGTGTCAAGTGCTCGTGGTGCTTTTGTTGTCTCCTTTTTTTCAAGGTCTCTTAACCCGCATCGAAGAGCGAATGCAAGCCAAACGGGGTCCTAGCGTCTGGCAGCCGTATTATGATTTGTGGAAACTTTTCCATAAAAATGAAGTGGTATCCACACAATCGACATGGATATTTCGCTTTGCTCCCTATATTTATTTCGTCTCACCGCTTCTGGTTACGTTATTAATCCCTGTTCTCACGGATTACCCTCTTTTCATGGCATTTATGGGGGATATGGTCGCTGCAGGATTTATTCTTTCGGCCGGAGCCTTTTTCCTCTTGCTAGCCGCTATGGACGCGGGTACCGTCTATGGTTTTATGGGCTCCAGCCGAACTCGCATGGTTAGTTCGTTGGTGGAACCCATTTTCATCATTGTCTTTTTCTCCGTGTCCTTTGCAGCCAATTCCACTATCCCTTACATTGTGCAAGCGCATTGGGTGTCAACACCTGCAGCGTTCTATTCTCCCACCCATCTTTTAATTGTAGTAGCGTTTATCATGATTATTTTGGCCGAAACGGGAAGAATTCCCGTCGACAACCCTGCCGGCCATTTTGAGCTCGCCATGATTGACGAAGCCAGAACCCTAGAATTCTCTGGTTCGTCACTGGCACTGGTTAAATGGGGAGGCTACATGAAATTCATGGTTTTAAGCATCGTCTTATTAAATGTCCTGCTCACGCCTTGGGGACTGGCCGCTCACCTAAGCGGGGTCGATCTGTTAGCGGCCATCTTGCGGATAAGCCTTAAACTCGCAGGATTTGTAGTGCTTGTAGCCGTCGTGGAAACGTCTTTCGCCAAGTTGCGGTTATTTAGAATTCCAGATTTTCTTGGCGTCGCTTTTGTGACGGCGGTGGTGGCCATGATTGTTCAGCCATTCCATTTCTAAATAAAGAAAGGGAATACTTATGAATCAGCCTCTTGCAATAAATCACATGCTCGCCAACGTAAATAGTGTGGTAGGCGCTTTGTTTTTACTTAGTGCGGTGGTGCTGATGACCCAGCGCCAGGCCCAAGCTGTGTTACGGTGGTATATTCGCCAATCGATTCTGTTGGCCCTATCCGCTTTTATTTTGGGGTGGCTTCATCATTCGGCGGAACTTATGATTGTGGGTCTGATCACCATTGTCGCCAAGGCGGTTGTGATTCCTCAGTTGCTAACCAGCACTCTCGGGCCTGAGATTCGTTCCCGCCGGGAGCTCGACTTCATTGTCAATACCCCTGTGTCTCTTCTCATTGCGATAGCTCTGACGGTCTTATCCTATTTCTTTGTGGCACCCCTTCTGCATGGGGCCAACGAAACCGTTTTGGTAAATCTGCCGGTGGGCCTGGATGTTCTTCTCATCGGTGTTTACACCTTGACTGTCCGCGGCGAAGCCGTCCCGCAAATGCTTGCCATGATGGCCATTGATAATGGGGCATTTTATGCGGGTATTGCCATCACCACCTCATCAGCCATCGTGGAATTGGCAGCAGGTTTGGAAGGGGTGATGGTGGTATTGGTCGCTGCTATTTTAGCCCGTACGCTGGCTCAACGTGTTGGATCCACTGAAGTGTCGGAAATGACTGATCTTAAAGAAGGCGAAAAAGAAGGTGAATCCCAATGATCATTATCGCCATTCCTCTGATCCCTGTTTTGGCCGCATTAATCGCTTTTTTTACCCGCCACATAAACATCATTCGGATTGTTACAGTCCTAGGCAGCATCGCAACATTAGTCCTCACCCTGATTGTCGCTCAGCAAGTCAGTCAGCATCTTCGCATCACCGTTTTGCCTCACTGGATTGCTGTAAATGGCCTCAGTTCGTTAATTCTCATTTTGCAAGGTTTTGTCGGCTTAACTGCAACAGTGTATTCATGGGGATACATGAAACGGGTCAGTGCACTTCATCCGCAACGCCAACAACAATTTTATGTGAATCTCAACTTATTCCTGGCCTCGCTGTTTATGGTCCCAATTCTTCTTCAACCAGCCTTGACCTGGGTGGCCGTGGAACTCACCACGGTTCTTTCCGTGTTCTTGGTGGGATTTGACAATACCCCCAAGGCACTAGAAGCGGCTTGGAAATACGCCGTGATCACCATCATGGGTGCCACTGTAGCCGTGCTGGGAATTTTTCTTCTGCTTTGGGGTCTGTTGAACTTGCACATAGCGGTCCAAACCTGGAACACACTCAAGACGGCCGCACCTATGATGCCACTCACGCAACTGAAATTAGCTTTTGTGCTCATCTTTATCGGCTTTGGCACCAAAGTTGGCATGGTGCCCATGCACACCTGGCTGCCAGATGCCCATTCCCAAGCTCCCACGCCCGTTTGTGCCCTTTTGTCCGGTATTGAGGTGAGCACCATTTTGTACGTGATTATGCGCCTGTGGCCGGTATTTGAGCAAATCCCAGGTGGATTCGCGCAAAATTGGGCCCTGGTTTTCGGGCTCATTTCTGTGGGCAGTGCGGCATTTCTCATGATCCAAGTACGCGATTTTAAACGCCTGTTTGCCTTTTCCACCGTGGAACAAATGGGCATTCTGCTGGTGGGATTAGGTTTGGGACCAGAGGGTCATTATGCCTTGTTATATCAATTATTGACCCACGCAGTGACCAAATCCTTAGTCTTTTATAGTGCGGGTGCAGTCTTCTTGGCTACGTCCACACTGGATATCGCGTCCGTAAAGGGATTGATACGCATATCTCCACTAGCCGCCGGGAGTTTGCTTTTAAGCGGTTTGGCCATCGCCGGTGCACCGCCTTTTGCGGTGTTTCTCAGTGAGTTGTCCATTTTCCGCGCGTCACTGACATCGCACCACGTGCTCGTTTTGGCCTTGTTGCTAATCTTTTTAACCTTAGCGTTTTTCGGTATTCTGCGTCATCTCAACCGTATGATCTTCGGGCAGCCCTCTCATCCTCGCATCACTTTACCCCGGACAGTGGTGTTGACTCTGGTTATCGGCTGGATCCCGGTTTTGTTTTTTGGCCTGTATCTTCCGGCTTCGGTTCATCACCTGCTCACTCTAACCACGTTGGCTTTAAGGAGGTAAGTGTCATGACAGCCGCAAAAGAATTGGAGCACATTCTCATGGAACATCAAGAAATGCGTATGAGGGTCGAATCCAATTGGATCCGGATTACAGCTGAACCCTCCCAGCTCCCCGAGTTGGCTCGTGAGTTAACCCCTCAGTGGGCATTTGCCGGCATTGTTCCTCAAGGCGATTGCGAAACCCAAAACTTGCGGCTCCTTTACGTATTTTATGCGCAAAAAGGTCCATGGCTGGGTATTGAAGTGAGAAATCATGACCAAAACATCCCCACCATTAGTCACATTCTATTTGCTGCGGACTGGCAGGAACGGGAGATGGAGGACTTGTTCGACGTGCACTTCGCGGGTCATCCGCTACTGGGAAATTTCGTTTTGCATGACAGTCACTGGCCTGAAGGCACGGCTCCCATGAAACGGCATTCGGAGGAGATCCACCAAAAAGCCAATGTATTCCAGGATTTGGGGACACCCCGCATCGTTGAGTCCCCGGGTTCATTCCTCATGCCCATTGGACCTATTTACTCCGGGACGGCAGAATCGATTCAATTTGGGCTCGAAACGGTCGGTGAAGAGATTGTGTTTGCGCACATCCGCCCATTTTATAAGTACCGGGCGGTAGAAAAGCTCTTGAGAGGGCAAACGCCTACGGGAGCGCTCTTAATTGGTGAACGTATCGACGGATTGACGGCCTTTTCCCATGCGCTCGCAATGGCCCAGGCTTTGGAAACGCTGGCCGCTATCCAAATTTCACCCCGAGCGAAACTCTTGCGGCTATTTTGGGCGGAAATTGAACGTATACGCTCTCACCTCCAAGTGCTGGCTGGCATTTTGGAATCGACCGGATTGTCCGTTCCCCAAAACCTGCTCCAAGCTCTGGAAGAAGAGCTGTTACAAATCTCAGGAGCTTTTAGTGGACATCGCTACCTATTCGGTCTCATAAGAGCGGGGGGACTCAGCCGGGACTGGAGCGACGAAGACATTCAAAACATGGTCGGCAGGCTTGAAACCCTGGTCCGTCACTCCCAGCAGATTTTGGACGCGTTAGCCTTTGACAACAGTTTTTTGGACCGCTTGGAGGCGGTAGGCACTCTCAGTAGTGAAAGTGCCGGCACTCATGGGTTAGTAGGACCGGTGGCGCGAGCTTCAGGGATCAACCGAGACTTAAGAATCTGTCAGCCTTATGCCGCTTATGATCAGATAGTCTTCGATGTTCCGGTGCAAGCGGAAGGGGATGGATATGCCCGGTTTCGGCAACTAACACAGGAAATGGCTCAGTCGATCCGTATTATTCAACAAATTCCCCTTATGCTGATGCCTGGCGAGGTCCTTTCTAGCGATGAATTTCGCATCACTCAAGCCCGGACGGCTTTCGGGTATGCCGAAAGTCCTGCAGGAGCCGTTTTGTGTGCCGTGTCGTCGAACAATCAGGGGACGGTGGAACATTGCCGGGTGATCACGCCCGGACTGGTTAACTGGCACGCTTTTTCCGAGTCGCTCAGGCATTTTACCTTTCAGGATTTCCCCATCATCCTGGCGACATTTGGACTCTCCGTAGCTGATCTTGACCGTTAGTCAGGCATTTGCCATCAAGTGACTTCATGCACATGCTACGACTTAGTTTACCGAGGAGGAAATGCGCTATGTTATGGCTTCGCAAGGGGCTCAACCAGCCCATGAAAACCTTAACCACCAAACTATCTTCCACACTGCCTGGAGTGTCTCCCGGCCGTCCTGCCCCCACCCCCCTCAAAGATGCTCCCCCAGAAACAATTTGCCCCACTCAGGCGTTAAGGGAGCATGAGGGCGTGATGGACGTGGATTATGCCAGATGCATTCATTGCCGTTTGTGCCATCAACAGAACGCCAAGAACCAAATGGCATGGGAAGAAGGGCATCAGTGGACCCAAATGACATCTCCAAAGCTTCCTGATGCCTTCCACCATTCCGTGCATGTAAGAATCGTGGATGCAGGCGACTGCGGCGCATGTCTCAACGAACTGCATCAATTAGCAAGCCCCGTGTACAGCTTGCACCGTTTGGGAATTGCCTTTACCCCGACACCGCGCGATGCCGACGTGCTCGTGATCACTGGGCCTGTAACAGTGTCCATGAAAGAAGCCGTGGAAGAGGCCTATCACGCTATGCCCAGTCCTAAGCGTGTCATGGCAGTGGGAACTTGCGCTCTTTCTGGCGGAATTTTTGCCTCGAGTTTTTCCATAGTCGGCCCCGTAGAGCGAATAATTCCCGTGGATATTGCCGTACCGGGATGCCCACCCCCGCCTTTAGCCCTTCTCGACGCTTTTCAGCGGCTTATGGGCGCACACTCAGAAGAGCAACTGGCGGAGAGGGTGAGAACATGATAGGATTTCTCGTATTTGTTGCAGTGTCCCTTGTCGCGGTAATACTCGCATTCACCGTGCCAGATCATTGGGTGACGCGCGTTAGCAGCTTGATGGGCTCACTCGCTGCTGCCTCCTTGCTTTACAGCGGGATCGTCTCCTTTTTTATTCACTCCTGGTCACTGAATTTATGGCAGCTCCGAGGATGGGGTTTGCTCGTGGTAGGAGAACCTCATCTGAGCGCATTTTTCATTCTGGTTAGTGCGCTCGTCTTTTTACCGGTATCGTGGTTTTCCCCCGCATACCTACGACGTTTGCACTCTCACTATGATTTGAGATATTTTGCTCTCCTCTACCATGTCCTGATGATGGCCATTGTCATGACATTCTTGGCCCAAGATGTCATCACGTTTCTTTTGTCTTGGGAAATCATGTCAGTCGCCAGTTATCTCGCCGTGAACTTCGAACATCTCCAAGACTCCCATACTCAAGCCGGATACATGATGCTTGGAGCCAGTGAAGCGGGATTTCTCTTGACTTTGGGGGCCTGGCTGCCATTAATTGCGGCGTCCCACAGCATCGATTTTTCTGCCATTCAAGCCGCGTCGGCACACGACCATTCCGCTTCATTGGCGATGGGATGGGCTGTGATGCTTTGCTCATTTTTTGGCTTTGGGGTCAAGGCCGGTTTATTTCCCAGCATGAGCTGGCTGCCCAGGGCCCATCCTGCGGCTCCCGCCAATTTTTCGGCGATATTGTCGGGTGTGATTCTAAATCTCGGCATTTACGGCATTATCGAGGTCAACACAGTGCTCTGGCCCATTCGCTATCCCGCTCAGGGGCTCCTCATCCTCGTCATAGGGAGTATGACTGCTTTGATTGGCATTTTGTACGCCAGCACCGAAAATCACTTGAAACGTATGCTGGCTCACAGTTCTATTGAAAATATGGGCCTCATTGCAACCGCTCTGGGAGCCATGTTTACCTTTCGTGCAGCTCACTTGCCTGAGCTCGCCTGGATCGCAGGTATTGCCGCCCTCTATCAAATTTTAAATCACTCGGTGTACAAGTCGTTGCTGTTTCTCGGAGCCGGGGCGATTGACGTGAGTACAGGCGATTTGGAAATGGATCATTTGGGCGGACTGGCCAGACTTATGCCCTGGACCTCGGTTTTTCTGTTAGCTGGCGTTATGGCGATTTCCGCCTTGCCACCTTTCAATGGATTCATCAGTGAGTGGCTCATCATTCAAAGCCTGCTTCGCAGCGTCGTCTTAAAATCCACGATTGATCAAGTAATTTTTGCCTTTAGTGGGGTGATAGTCGCTCTCACTGCGGGGCTTGCGGCCACAGCGTTTATCAAATTGTACGGGATGATTTTTTTAGGTCAGAGGCGTTCTGCTGCTGCCGAAAATGCTCATGAAGCAGGTTCTGGGCCAAGATGGGCGCTGGGGATTTTGGCGTTAGGGTGTTTAATTCTTGGGGTAACTCCGACTTACGTGGCCACCGGGTTGTCCCCGCTTGCGGTGGAACTCGCCAAAGGCGGTACTGGGAGTGGCTTAATTCCAACGTTCTTTTCTCCTCAGCACTTGCCTCGATCCTTAGCCCAAACCTTTGGTCCTTTGGGTGCAGAGCTTGGCCGTCATATCCTGCCCGGCCCCGGATTGGCATTTTTATACCAAAGCCCCATGCCCTCGCAAAATGTCGTGTTTGCCAGTTCTCCGTCCTATTTGGCCATAGCCATGGCCCTATTGCTAGGTCTTCTATATCTGTCTGTTCACGTCTTAAGACGGCGCAGACAAGTAGTCCGCCATGAACCATGGCAAGGCGGTGTCAAACAGTTGCCAGCCGATGCCCATTACACCGCCACCGGTTTTTCGAATCCGATCGTCGTCATATTTCGCGCCATTTTGCGTCCGTACCAGCCGGTGGAACACGAACAGTTCTCAGCCTCTCATTTTCATACTGCGGTGCGGCGCGAAGTTAGGGAATCCTACGTAGTCGACCGCCTTGTTTTTCTTCCCGTTGCCGCCGTAGTCCAAAGTATAGCCCAAGTGCTGGCCCGCATCCATCACGGAAAGATCAATGTCTATATTGCCTACGCTTTATTCACCTTGTTAATAGTCCTGGCATTGTCATTATGGATTCTCCCCTAAGATGTGCTTCCACAGGACTCGAGTTCCTAAACTCAATCTAAAAAGACATTGCGGACAGTGGCGAGAAGTTGCATCAGGATGCGGTGACACTTTTTCGGAAAGCAAGTCAGTACCGGTAGCGGTGAGATGATTAATGGGTAGTACGCCAATGAAGACTGGGGATTTGGCCCGTAGCGAGCACTCTCTCACAGATGCGGATTATGCCCGAGGAAATAGCATACGGGAATCTCTCACCTTTATGGTAAAACCCCCGGCAGACTTCGCAAGCGGTTTTCTTGTCAACTCATCCCGTAGCGGATCACCGTGATCAGGGTATGATTCAATAAGCTTGACTTTCGCACCTCGAAATCACAACAAATATAACGGGGTAAAAGACCGCAAAACCCGCATGAATACTGGGTTTGTGGTATAATTAAGGTGCATCCAAATCAACCAAAAACGGAGTGTTATCATGCGGGACAATGCGACCGAGATCAAAAAGGTGCTCAAGGAACACCCGTAGTCGATCAACACGATTATAGTCGATGTGATGGGAACCTTCAAACTGAATGCCATCATCCGGAAGGCAGGATTCGTGAAACAAGACGGATATGGGGCGGCGGAAATTTTGGCACTCATGATGATGCGGCCGCTTTTGCTGCTGAACAGCGTCCATAGTTTATACCGGAGTGAATTCCAGAAGATCACGACGATGAAAAAGGCTGCCATTTATCGCCTGCAAAACCGCGAGAGGATGCCGTGGCGAAAGATTTTGTACGGGGTTGCCAAGCAATGCCAAACCCTCACCCATCCCCAAAAGGTCGTGGCGGACACGTCGGCGTTCATCATTGACGACACAACCGACGCGCGCGTCGGGCGGCACATCGAAAACGGGTCGTGCGTCTTCGATCATGTGATCGGGAAAACGAAGTTAGGGTTCAAAGACCTCGTGCTGGGCTATTTTGATGGCAAAAGCTTTACTCCGCCGGATTTCAGCATTCATGCGGAACAGGCGTTACGCGGGAAGACGCGCAAAGAGCCGTACAAAAAAGCCAGTGCGCCGGGATCGCCCGGCAACACCCGGCGCAAGGAATGCACCGTAGATAAAATCACGTCGATTACGATGGTCAAGCGGGTGGTCAAACACGGATTTCGAGCGAAATATGTGCTGACCGATAGTGGGTAAAGTTGGACGTCCAGACCCTGCACGCGACCCGGAAAAAAGCGGGCCACGCGAAGCGTTGCCGGAAACTCCACACCCGCTATTGTGAAGTGGTGGTGCCGTATGAAGACGTCGGTGACGTCAAACGGTACCTCTGTCGCTTCCCTTATCAGAAACAATGGCGCTTCTGTCCACCGACATGTCGCTGTCCTTTCTGACTATGATGAAAATCTACGTCACGCGCGGGACAATTGAAGTGTTTTTTAAAGAGATGAAGCCGCATTTGCGACTAGGACAGGCCCCACCGCAGGATTTTGATGCGCAAATTGCCCACGTCACGACCTGCTGTATTCTCTATACCTTTTTCGCGTATTTCCGGAGGGTCAATGCCTACGAATCCTTAGGCACGCTGTTTGAAGACATTGGGGCCGCATGGGTCGAGAAAAACTTACATTTCTCTCCACGACGGGAACGATCTTCGATGAAAGAAGGATTTCCCTCAGCGAATGACTGGAATACCGTTTAAGAACCGGTTCCGCCACGTAAGCATTACGGCTGACTCTGGGCACAACAAAAATGCCTTCACAACATCCCGATACGGGCTCCGGAAGCTGTTTTTAACGCGTGAAGACTCACAAAAAGGGATCATTCTGTCCGGAACCGTGTGGCGGGATGAGACCTATGACACGGTTCGCAGCGAGGACATTGTCTATCATGAGGACGGAAACAAGCTGCGTGGTCTGTCTCGCAATCCAATCGGCATGGGCGTGGCTACGGATAATAGTCATACGATTTTCCTCGTAGAAGGCGCCGGGAAGCCCTCGCAGAAGAAGAGCTACGCGATCTTCAAGGATCACATTGCCCCCGGCTTCACGCTGATTCACGACCAGGAAGGCGCGCATACAAACAGGTGAGAAAGCTTTCTCTGGTCAGCCCAGCGCATTCATCCCAGGAACTGAAGGGGCTGCCTGATAAGGACAATCCGATGTATCCAGTCAAGTCAACCACGCACACGCTATGTTGAAGCTTCCTGCATGCTCACAGCCGCTTCGTCAGAAGCGACCTTCAGGGCTACTGGGACTTGTTCGCTTTCGTGACAAATCCACCGGATGATATGCGGGAAAAAGTCGAACGGGTAATAAAAATAGCTTTTAAAAATCCCAAATTGCTGCGGCACAGAGACTATTATTCAGTAAATACGGGCATTTCTGAACGGGAATAGCAACACTATGCAAGTACCGATTTTAATATTTTATGGCTCCTTAGGGATTTCCGTCCAAAGGCCATGCTACCGGTTCGAGTGATCGGGTCCCTGGCCCTCTTTCGGACGAATTACCCGTAATTTACTCCGTCTTCTTTCCTCACGGAATTTCTGAGCCGCATCCGAGTTGACCAAGAACAACCCCACCACCGGTATGACGCCGAAAAAGAGCACTGCACTCAGAAGGATAACATGAGCTGAACCCCAATGATTTCGCATATGAAGCCAAATAACCGCAGCCATGACCGTATTGATCAGCAAAGGCATCATGAGCATCATGACAAGAGGAGGCATTTTGAGGCGGTGTGATTGATTTTGCCAACTTCTGTTTTTGCTGCGTCCAATTCGCATATTACCATCCTCAATGGCTGTTGGTAGAAAAAATCCGCCGGTGCTGCCAGTACTGGTGCAAATCTGGCACGTACTTCGCCAGAGAGTGCATATCCAAGGGAAAAACAATAGGAATTTTGGGTGCCTACGCCAATCTCCCGTGCCCTCACAATTCCGGGCCTGAGTCTTCAGATATGGGCCCATCTCGGAGAAAGCCGGACAAGCCCGCAATATGCCATTCCGTAATGCGAATATTGCTAAGAACTTCATACAAAGCATAATTCAGGCTGGCTGCCCAACTCGACCAAATGCTGTCCCAGGCCGCCGCTTCGTTATCACTCTCGTCTCGTCCCAAATGATAACCGAGTCCCAAAATCATCCAACTTAGAGCGTCTTGGGCATTCTGAGCTTGGGGGAGTTGTACGCTATCCACTTCCGGGTTCTGTGGCTTATCTAGGAACCGATCGTTTTTGTACGCCCATTTGGCGAGTTGTCCTTCCTCATCAAGACGCCAACGGTAAAGCGTCACGGCTTCCTCCCATTTGATCCAATTTGAAGCCCATTGGCGAATATGCCGGGGCCAGAATTTTTCAAACCCCAAAAAATTCCCCTGCTCGTCGAGATCGCGCCCACGTCTCCACATTTCCGCCCAGTCTACTCCCTCGGACAAATTCAGTTGAGTACGGGCCAGAACCTCCTTGGGTATTCGGACAGAGAATGTCGGTCGATTCGACCAATTCCACAGCCTGATAACGGCTTGATCTAACGAAGAAGCTCTTCCCAACCAGTTCTCACAGCTATTCACCCACGCCTTTTCGTGCCACCATCTGGGATGTTGGACACCAAGAAGAGCCATCTCAGCATCGGATGTACGGACAAGAGTGTCCTGAAGATTAATAGCATTTTCCACCGTTTCGAGTGTCCAATACGAGGATAGCGCCGTTTTCCGCAGGGCAAGATCACATGCCTGATTACGGATAAGGTCTCTTAAAAGCGGAAGACAAGAACGGCACTCGGTATATCCGGCCAGCCACGCCCATTGGTGCCACTGTGCCAAGTCGGCATCTTGAGAAGGAATTGGAATTTCTTTTAGCATTTTCCCCATCTCCTGTAAGTTACGATGATCACACCGATTGGTTAAAAATCCATCGGTCTTGGGAGCATTAACATTTACGGATGGGGATCTTGGCATGAACCTACCACAAAAAAGACGCCCACCGCATGGTAGGTGTCATCATCCTGGAGTTCAGGCTTAATTTTAAGTTATAGAAAGGTCAACACCATGACCTTAAATTAATCTTAGCATTGCACGGAAAAATTCGCAATCCATCATTCAATTGCCCCAAGAAATTACATTCCTAATCTAAAGATGCCTGCTCATACCCCATTTCCCCGGATCGTCCCGGGTGCCCGGATCCCCTTCGATCTTACGGATAAAAACTGACTGCGTCTCGGCATCACACATCATAATTGTTACAATATCTTGATATTGTTGATCATGATGCTTGAGAATGCTCGTCTTTGAGTTCTCCGGTCAAGACATCTATCACAGAAATGAGGAATGTTCAATGCTTTTCAATGCCGTCAAGATATGGCTTCACGCTTTAAAGCAGGGAGGAACCTGGACGACATTGGTCTGGATGGCCGTATTTTCTTTAATCTCCTTTCTCTTATTTGCTCTCGTTGGTGGAAGTGCTCTGATTGGTGCCATGCTTCATTCAGGCTCTCCCTCCGCACCTATCACTCCTAACAGCTCAATAACGCATTTTGCCGCGGGAGTCCTGGCAGTTTATCTGATCATGTTCATTGCCACGCCTTTTTTGACCGGGGGAATTTACGGGATATACGCTCTGGAAGTCCAAGGCGAACAAACCTCTTGGGGAACTTTTTGGAAGATGGGCAAAAAGCTCTACGGACGAGGATGGGGGCTCATAGGCTACGTAATCCTGTATTTGTTGGTCATTGGCATCTTTGCGGCGATTGTCATTTTCACTCTTCATATTCCGGGAATTATTCTGGCCATAGCCGTTTTCATTCTCACCCTTCCCTGGGGTCTTCGCATGACAGGAGGGCTCTTTGTTGACCAAAATACCTGGGGAACGAGTTTTCGCAACAGCTTTCGAAAAGCCTATTATTGGCAATTACTTATCGGAATGTTCATTGGTGTCCTCGGATATCTTCTCGTATTGTTTTTAGATATGGTCTTGACCCATGCCTTAGGTTTCGTAGGAATCGCCCTTTACCTCATTCTCGAATTGGCGTTCGCCGTCGTGGTTCCCCTTTGGTTGTTTGCCCTGTATGCGGCCACCAAAAGCCCCAAGCCATCCTAAATCACAGATGGCTTGGGACCTGAAGCCTTTTCTTAAGAAATAGCCCGAGCATGATTCCCAAGAAAGGACATTATGCTAATTTGCGGTTTGTTCATGGGATTATCCCAATTGTGGGCCCGCCCTAACCGGTGAGCACAAACCACTTAAATTGCCTTTTGACCCTATTTAACGCGAATCCGGGCAGGACGCCAAAATTTCCCGTGACAAATCGCAATAAAGAAGCTAAAGGCGCGTCTAAATAGTGCATGTGATCGTTGCGTCAAATTCCCAAATACCGTGAGAGACAATGCTATTCCTTGGCATAGTGCCTCAAATTCGAGAGATCTGTTAAACTTGTTCAAAGTTCTCGGTCCATTTCCTGCAGGGTCTTTGATATAGTGATGAGAGAATTTTTCTCGGCAAATTCCTGAGTTTGAGGCATTTTAGAGGATCTCGGTGCCACTAAAACCGAAGAGCTTAACAGAAAAGACGCAGGCCATGGGCAAATGCCTTCTTGTCTTTTGTTGAGGCGCATCGAATCGATTATATTTCAGCACGGCGGAGGAATTGGATCCACATGGAAATGGTTTTAAGGCCGGAGTCTGGTGAAGCTCGTCGTAAAATGAAACAGGTCTATGAATATCTTCACGAGCTTTATCGTATAAAGAATCCCGTAAAAACCCAGATTGAGGAACAATTATGGTCTTTGAGCCTGAGTAATCTGCCTTTACATCAGGGGATCGTCTTAGTAAAGCGAGATGAATCATGGGATACGAATAGGGCAGAACTTGACGAGTCGGATGTTTCCGGCGATTTGCCGCCCATTTTGCGGGTCACAAGACCACCGTTAAGCGAGGCTCCCGAACCACCTGCCATCATTAAGGACTGGCTTCATGAAAACTGGCATCTCCCCGATTGGAAGCCGGAATACATCGAAGCCCGATCAATTTCGAACACTCGCAATGGGGATGAAACCCCAATAATCCGCTTTGAAGATGATTTAGAGAGACCGCAAGCATTTCGAGAATGGGTCACACAATGGACTCTATGGGCCAAGGAAGAAAAGCCGGCGCAAGAGACCTTCAAAATCTATGAAAAGCTCTATGAGCTCTACAACCAAATTGAGCGTGAAGCCGAACAAGTCGAGTTAATGTTAGGATCGGGCATGTTGAGTTGGACTCCTCACTCATCCGACTTGGGTCGTCCTCTTCACCATCCTGTCCTTCTTCAAAGGGTGCAACTCCAATTTGACCCTGCCGTTCCCGAATTCACTGTCAGGGAGTCGGATCATGGTCCTGAGCTCTATTCGAGTCTATTGCGCTATTTGCCGGAAATGCGAACCGCTGCGATTTCAGAACTATTGAATGCGCTGGACGAACATGGCTATCATCCCTTGGGAGCGAGTGAAACGGATGCCTTTTTAACCCGGGTTGTGACGCAGATCTCGCCCCACGGACACTTCTATCCCGATTCTGTGCCAACCCAGGATAAGACTTTTCCGATCATGACACGCATGCCCGTCTTATTTCTTAGACAACGCAACATCGGATTGGGGTTGGCATTGGAACGGATTTTGGAGGATATTGACCACACAGACATCTTGCCGAGTGCCGTGCTGAACTTAATGGGCGTTGAAACCGACAACATAATTACGACAAGCCCAATCACCTCCGAAATTTTGGATGTCAATGGTGACGATGAGCGAGTTCTTTTCAGCAAAGAAGCCAACAGAGAGCAACTGCAAATTGCCCTACGCCTGAACGAGTATGGTGCGGTATTGGTACAAGGGCCTCCGGGCACCGGAAAGACGCATACCATTGCCAACTTGCTGGGGCATTTATTGGCTCAAGGAAAAAGTGTATTGGTCACGAGCCATACGGCAAAAGCGTTGCGTGTTTTGCGGGAAAAACTCACACCATCCTTGCAGCCTTTGTGTGTGAGTGTCTTGGAAAACGACCAGGAAAGCCGAAAACAGATGGAAGACTCCGTGGATAAGATTGCCGAGCGCCTCTCGACCTTTCATGCCGTAGATCTTGAACGCGAGGCCATGGTCCTGAGCCAACAACGATCCCAGCTTCTTCAAGAAATTCACGATCGACGCAGGGCTTTAAAACTGGCCCGAGAAGGTGAATATGCTCCCATTATCGTGGCCGGCGAATCATTTGATCCCGCCCAAGCAGCTCGCTTGGTCCGGGCCACACAAACAGACGATGGATGGATCTTGGGCCCCCTCCCTTTAGATCAGCCCTTGCCCTTATCCCCGGCTGAATTGTCCGAGTTATACGCCACCAACACCGAAATTGATCCCAAAGCCGAACAGGAATTGCATATGGCATTGCCCGATCCCTCACACCTGCCTTCTAGGGAACACTTTCAGGAACTCATCCATGATCTCGATGCATTGCAACAGCGAGACCTTGCCTATCGTCAAGAGATGTGGGAAAACCCTATACCTTCTCCCCTCTCTTACCCTGAAATTGTCCATTTGCGTGCACAACTTTCGTCAGTGAGGGAACTTTTAGCCAATAAAGATCCATGGCAAACAACCGTGATGGAGGCGGGGTTGGAAGGCGGAGGATTTCAGAAGACTTGGGAAGATCTTCTGCATGAAATGGATTGGATCCATCACCAATTCGTAGAGGCCCAACCGATTCTCATGAAATACACTGTGAATATCGAATACGATGGGCCCATCGAACAATCCGCGCGCTTAGCCAAAGAACTGCTTCTTCATGCGCAAAAAGGGATGAAACTCACCTTCTTCAAACGCCTCCTCAAACCCGAATGGAGCAATTTTCTGGAAAAAATATCCGTGAACAATCAACCTCCCACAAAACCCGAACATTTTGAAGCCATTCGAACGGTTCTCGATTTACAATATGCTCGCCTCCGTTTGAAAGAGACATGGGACAGGCATATGACTCAGTCCGGAGGACCTTCAACGGAAGAATTAGGCGATCGGCCGGAAGAAACGGCCTTACAGTTTGCCTATCGCATTAACCGCTACCTTAACTGGTTTCGCGATGAATGGACGGTTCTGAAACGCAACTTGGAACATGAAGGATTAAAAGTTGAGGCTTTGTGGCACGACACACCGGAAATCCTTGGCAATCACGCACAACTGAAGCGCTTGGAAGTGCTCATCTGTGATATCTTGCCTTCCGTCTTAGATGCGCAAGCCGATCGAGTCCTTTCACGGAAAATCTTGAACGAAATTGAAGCCATGAAAGATCAACTTCATAACGCCTTAAACACGGCTCGGGATTCAGTGGTCCTAAAAAACTTGTACGACAGCCTAAAAACACATAATCCCGAGGCTTATGGCCTGGGGCTAGACGAACTGAGTCGATTGCACCGAACTTCCCATCTTCTGGCACGCCGCCTGGAACTCCTCTCGAAATTAGAGGCCGTAGCACCAATATGGGCCATGGCTATTCGCACTCGGGACGGAAGGCAGGGTGTAGGTGTCATGCCCGGAAATCCCGAGACAGCATGGACATGGCGCCAATTGCATGACGAACTCGAAAAGCGCGGTCAAACGTCCATGGAGGACTTGCAACGTCAAATTGCGGACCGAATGGAGAGTCTGAGAGAAATTACCGGACAGCTCATCGAAAAGAAAGCCTGGCGAGAACAAGTGTTGCGCACCACACTTTCACAACGTCAAGCCTTGCAGGGATGGAAACAACTCATGCGCAAAGTAGGCCGAGGAACGGGGATCCGAGCTCCCAGGCTGCTGGCCGAAGCCAGGAAACTAATGCCGATTTGCCAAAGCGCCGTGCCCGTGTGGATTATGCCCATAAGCCGGGTGGTGGAGAATTTTGTTCCCGGCCAAAATCGGTTCGATGTCGTGATCATTGATGAAGCCAGCCAAGCCGATGTCATGGCCTTGACATCGCTATACTTTGGACAGCAAGTATTGGTTGTCGGCGATGACGAACAAGTGAGCCCCGATGCCGTGGGCCAACGTTTGGAAGAGACCCAGAGGATCATTGACACCTACCTGGTTGACGTGCCCAACGCCTCATTATATGACGGCAAATCGTCAATTTACGATCTCGCCAAAACCAGTTTCCCCGAGGTGCAACTCCGAGAGCACTTTAGATGCGTGTCACCTATTATTCAGTTCAGCAACCATTTATCTTACCGCGGAGAGATTCGTCCTCTACGTGATGCAAACCAAGTCACCAGACGCCCGGCCACAATAGCCTATCATGTCCAAACAACCTATTCCAAGTTCAACGGCAAAGTCAATCCTGAAGAAGCTTTGGTGCTGGCTTCTCTCTTGGTTGCGGCCACCGAACACCCCGCATACCATGACGCCACATTTGGGGTCATCTCGCTCTTAGGCGACGATCAAGCGTTACTGATTGATGATTTTATTCGCCGACGACTCTCGGCTACCGCATATCAACATCACCTCATTCGGTGCGGCAATTCGGCACACTTCCAAGGAGATGAGAGAGACGTCATGTTTCTTTCCATGGTGTATGGCCCGGGAGATGCTCCCTTGCGTAGGCTTTCGGATCCGGACAACCGCACACGCAAGAGATTTAACGTGGCGGCGAGTCGTGCACGCGATCAAATGTGGGTCATTCATTCGGTCGATCCCTGGACCGATTTAAAAGAAGATGATTTGCGCAGAAGGCTCATTTTGCACGCGCAAAACCCGTATCGGTTTGAGGACAATTTGAATGACCTGGAACAGCGCACCGAATCAGAATTTGAACGGCAGGTCCTCCAACGGCTTGTTGAAGCGGGGTATCGACTCACTCCGCAATGGAAGGTAGGAGCCTACCGTATCGATATGGTTGTTGAAGGCAAGGGACGACGCTTGGCCATTGAATGCGATGGCGACCGGTGGCATCCTTTGGAGAAGCTCGATGACGATATGGCTCGTCAGGCTATCCTGGAACGTCTAGGCTGGCGCTTTCTCCGTATTCGCGGCACTCAATTTTTCCGCAACCCGGATCTCACAATGGACCTTGTGTTTAAAAGATTGGAAGCGGAAAAAATCGCTCCTGAGAGGGCCGCCGAGAACGATCTCACCCACTTGCGGGAAGAATCGGCGCATGAACACGAGATTCGCGACAGAATCATTCAACGAGCAGCAGAACTACGACGTGAGTGGCAGGCAGAACAAATCCCAGGATAAGCGGCCATGACAGTTAAGATGTTCATTGTCGCAAGCTTTTATATCGATTCGAATCTCTTTTTGCCATATGTATCCATTGCCCCTTGCCCGAAATCACAAAGAATGGCAATATCCTCCCTCAAGGAATGTCGCCGAGGGACCAGCATTTCTTTGTTGTTCATGCCGATCAAAAGAGATACAGCCGTTCGGAAAATGACCTGAGGGTACTCATAAAGGGCGTATTGCACCCTGGGTACTGTGAGAACTCCGGCTAGCGTCCTCGATCCGCATATTCGCCTTGACGATGTGGCCCTTGAGAGCCAAAATCGTCATTAATAGCATCGAATAGTCAGGAGGCCTCAGTCTAATGAGTGCTCACATGTTGATCGCGGCTCTTGGCACCGGGTTTTGGATGGCCGTCGGCGTCTGCTTGACGTGGCGTGGATGGCAGGTCCATCAATCGAAGGGGCATTTGCTGGAGTGGTCCCGTCTTCGGAAGTCGCAAGACGCCGTCAACCTCCCGCCTTTTGCGCTGGATTGCCGACGAACTCGCTAAACCGCTTCACGATGGGAATCCGTAAACTTTTTCACTAGATTAGCCTGAATGTCAATTCCCGTAAAACAACGAGACTGCGGGGAAATAACACAGAACAAAGTGACAGAGACGCGGCAAAATTCCTGAGAGAAGTCGTGCATGAACAAGAACGACCTAAGACTTTCCCAACGCAGCAATTGGGAGGGAAACCTAACGAAACACCCACCGTGGGGAATGAGCCGAGGCGTTTTCAGCCGAATTGTCAAAGCGGATTGTTCTATCAGGCTTGGGTTCCATCCGGACCCCCCGCTGACCATCGTGGGGATCCATGGAGGCGGTCAGCATTCGGGATGGTGTGGCACTTTAGCCGCATACTTGTTTGCGCAAGGGCTGGCCTTTTTTTGCGTTGGATCTGAGAGGGTTAGGCCGATCATCAGGTTCCAGAGGCCGTCTGGAGGACCGGTTTATCTACTGCATCCGAAAACAGCTTGTCTCCATTCCCATCATTTTGCTTGTCTATAGTTTTGGGGGTACTGTTGCAATACGTTACGCCCAAGAACAGCCTACTGCAGTTCAAAAGTTGGTGTTGTCGTCTCCAACCCGGCGCTTTCGCATGATGATTCCGCCCGGTTTGGTTTTCTTTATCTCTCTGTTATCTCGAATCGTACCTGCAACAAGCATTGGTCTGATATTCAACAGGCATAGTAGGAATTCCTCCCGGTGAGGCGGGCCCGAGGACCTTTTTTCTTTTGCCTACGGGGAAGGGGTTATCGGTAGGCGCTATTTTGTCGGAAGGCTCCTCTTTGGAAAAAGAAGACAAAAGGCATTTTTGCGTCAGAGAAAAAGACCAAAGAACCTTTATGACGAGCGTGTGCAATAGCTTTCGTAGGCGAGTGTGCTTTGTCACATTAGACCGTGTTAGCATCTACTGAGGACGGCATGCTCGCCGTCCTTTTGGTTTTTGGAGAAAGCTACAATTGAGACAGGAGTTCGGCCGCCAATGCGGCGCGATGAGGCATGACAGAGGTATCGACCCATTCATGGGCTGCATGTGCCCCATTACCCACAGCACCCAAGCCGTCCAGCACCGGTATTCCAAGCGGTGTGCAAAAATTCCCATCACTGGCTCCACCTACAGCACATTCGCTCAGTTCCATTCCTAACGGTCGGGCAAGTTGACAGGCGGTGTCGAACAACCTGGCCACGGCTGCAGTCCGTTCCAGAGGGGGACGGTTGAGTCCTCCCTGAATGGCGAGTTGGGCCAAAGGATTGACAGGATGAAGATGTGCCATCTTTTCCACAATACGCTGCGTCTCCGCCTGGCTGGACACACGGATGTCAATCCAGGCTGCGGCTTCGGCCGCCACCACATTGGGCCGTGTTCCACCTGCGATCACCCCGGCATTAATCGTCGTACCGAGTTGTGGGTTGGCCCATTGCCGGATGATGGCAAGCTGATCAACTAACTCATTGATGGCGCTGACCCCTTGCTCCGGATTGAGTCCGGCGTGAGCCGCCTTGCCGTAGGTTTGTAGGTAATAAAGCAAGGTGCCCTTGCGTGCTGTTTTAAGCGATCCTCGCTCACTCGCTTCGAATACCAGCACGGTTGCGGCCTTACACGCTTCGGACTCAATCAAGGCACGGGAGGAGATACTGCCCACTTCTTCATCGGATGTACTGAGAAAGATAATGGGCCGGTGAACGAGGCCCAAAACCTTTATGGCGCGAATGGCCCAAAGCGCTTGCACTAGTCCGGTCTTCATATCGAAAACCCCGGGTCCCCGCAGTATCTGAGATTCGAGTTGGCAGGGCATATGGGACAAAGTGCCGGCGGGCCAGACGGTGTCATAATGCGTGAGTACCAAAATGGGGCGGTCGGATAACGTTCCCGGCAGGGTGGCTCTGATATGGGGCCCGGCCTGTTCTTGTGGAAAGATCTGCGTGGTCATGCCGATGTCTTCTGCCATCTTTTGTACTAGTCCGGAAGCGACTTCCAAGAGCGTCCTGTCTGTTGACGGGGACTCCGCTTTCACCAACATCTGGACATCATTAATCATGTCGGACGTGTGCTTGCGTAAAAACGACAGAACGTCTGACGTCACATTACCACTCCTTTTTAAAGTACATGGGGTAGCGATCAGTGTTACCAACGCCAGAAATTACCCGTTTGTCCTTGGCGGAAATGGCGTTGTACCCACTGATACCGGTTGACCAGCTCACGGTTTACCTCAAATCCGCGTCCCGGAATGTCTGGCACGGTGATATAGCCCGCATTTACGGTCACTTCGGGGACAATGATATCCGGTTTCCAATAGCGTTGGCTGGCAGCGGTATCGCCGGGCAGGGTGAACGCGGACAACGTGGCGATGGCGATATTAAAAGCACGCCCGATGCCGGTTTCGAGCATCCCGCCGCACCATAACTGGACGTTGTGCGCTTCGGCGAGTTGGGCCAGATCCAGAGCCGGTTGAATCCCGCCTATACGTCCGAGTTTCACGTTGATAATCTGGCAGGCCTTCATTTCTATCGCCCGGCGGGCATCGCTCAGCGTACAGATTGATTCATCCAGGCAGATTGGTGTCTTTAAAAGATGTTGAGTGTGGGCGGACAACTCCCAGGCCTCGGCGGGAAAGGGTTGTTCAATCATGAGGAGATTCCAGTCGTCGAAGGCTCTCAATATGTTTAAATGCTCGGGGCCATAGGCGGTATTCGCATCAACCATGAGCGATACTGCGGGAAATGCTCGACGAATCGCTTGAATGGGCTCGAGATCCCATCCGGGTTTGACCTTAATCTTGATTCTCTGATAACCGGCCTCGACGTACTGGCCGACCTCGTTCAATAAGTCCTCCAAGGGTTTTATGCCAATACTGACGCCAACAGCTACACGCGTTTTCGTTCCGCCCAGCACGCGGGCCAAAGGTTGGTGCTGTTGTTGCGCCCAGATATCCCAGAGCGCACCTTCAACGGTGAATTTTGCCATGAAGTTGCCGTGGATTTTCTGCATGGCGTGGGTAAACTCACGAGGATGATCCCACGTTGTCTCCAAGATCCTGGGAATGGCTTCGTTTATCAAAAAATCCCAGACGGAATCGGTGGTTTCCTCACTGTACCAAGGCGATCGTAGAGCCACGCTTTCACCCCAACCGACCCATCCGTCTGCCACACGCAATTCCGCCAAAATCACATCGCGATCGGTTTGAACTCCAAAACTGGTTTCAAAGCGCATTTGCAGCGGCATCTGAAGACGGTGTAATACCACTTCCTCGATCTCAATCAAAAAGTTCCCTCCTCAATTATTCCGGTTTCAACACGTTCAGTTGCTGCCATATCGCATCAACAGCGTTGAGATTGCCTAAAATTCGTGAAGGATCACGGAGAGTCATATTTTGGCCAATGACTTGAATGAACGCCATCAAGGACACCGTAGAACTATAATGGCCGCGAGATATCGCCGGTAAACGGAGGGTGAGAGCCATCTTATCCAGTGGCGGGCCTGGAAGGTCTGTGATCAGGGCCACCAGTGGGGTGCGTTCTCGGGCTTTGGTCAAAAACTGACGCGTTGCTTCAGAATAGCGCGGATAGGTTAGGCCGACCACCATGTCACGAGCGTCTAAATCCCGCAACCGAATCCATGCCAAACTGGATGCCGCGTCCACAAAATCAACATTGCCGAGTAATAAACGGAGATGAATCGCAAAATGCTGGGCCAACGCAGTCGTCATAAGGCTCGCGGTAATCAAAATATGCCGCGAGTTAAGCAGCATGGAAAGTAGATCGTTAAGCTGGGGGGTGACACATTGCTCCAATTGGTCCAGGTTGGCCTTCTCATCAGCAATAATAGACCCTATAAAATTGTTATCTTCCAGATCTGCCAGATGATCAAACAGCCGCCACGCTAAAGTGGTGGGGAGTTGTTTACGTATGAGATTTTGTAAGTCTGACCATCCTGAAAATCCTGCTTGCTTCAGAGCTCGCACGAGCGTTGCAGGACTGACTCTGGCAGCCTCCGCCGCTTCCTCGACTCCCGTCCAAGCCACTTCGGGTAAATGCTGCAATAACCACTCCATGCCTGTTGCCATGGTCGGTGCCAAATTGGGAAGAGAGTTTTGTAATTTTTTCTGAATATCCTCAATGTTCATAGCTCACCTGTTGAAAAGTTTCTTTCACAATGATAACTTATAGAAAATATCCTTTCAATACTGAATCACCGATAAGTTCGCTTGTTGAAAACATGGTGATATAGAGTTAGCAGAATTTTTCATAAATAGTAGTTGCCACAGATTACTCTTTTACCCTGCAATCGATATTATTCGATGTTCTACCGAAGAGGTCTCTAAGTTACCGCCCATTTATTTAGACTGGAGGCACGTTCATGACCGTACAACGCGTTCTCAAAACGACAGTGACGCTTTTATTTTTTGGATGGCTTGTTGATTATATTGATCGATTAGTCATTTCACTCGCGTTACCCTCTATTGGCAAAACCTTTCATCTCAATCCGGTTGAATTAGGCTTTATTATGAGCGCGTTCTTTCTGACGTACGCGTTGTTTCAGATACCGGGAGGGCTAATAGGAGATCATTTTGGGGCTAAAAAAGCCATGATGTGGGCTCTTACGGCGTGGTCGGTATTCACCGGACTTACCGGAATTGTTTCTAACTACATCGGGCTTCTGATTGTCCGCACATTATTCGGTGCATCCGAAGGAATATTTCCTGGCGCATCTATGAAGGCTATTGGGGAACGAACACCGAAAGCATCTCGACTCAGCTCGAACGGAATGATGTTAGCTTCGAACCCACTAGGTTCTGCTTTGGCTCCATTAGTTGCTGCCCCCGCAATTGCGTTAGTAGGTTGGCGAGGCGCTTTTTATTGGGTGGCGGGTTTGGGCATCGTGATGGCGGTCCTGATATTCTTCCTACTTCCCAATCCCCTTAATTCTACCTTGCGCCAGGAATCTCCCGTCCATCTTGAAGGAGGCGTCGGCACGAAGTCTTTGTCGGTTTTGAAAGTCGCCAGTATGTGGAAATTTGCTTTAATGTTCTTTGGATTCGACATCGTAGCCTGGGGAATGATTTCGTGGGGCCCATCTTATCTTATTGACGTGCGTCATGTGCATATCGTGTCGACAGGGTTTTTAACGAGTCTACCATGGTTTGCGGCAACCATTTCCACGGTGTTAGGCGGTGTTCTTTTTGATCGATATTTTAGCGCGCATCACCGTTGGCTGATCGTTCCGGCAGAAATTATTGCTGCTGTTTTTCTTATCTTGTTGACCACATCTACAACGATAAGTCAATATGTGGTGTACTCAGCACTCGGCTTGTTCTTCATGTTTTTAGCTTTTCTGCCAATTTTCGGACTACCGCTTCGTTTGCTTTCTCCTAAAGTGATGGCCTCCGGAGGTGCGATGGTCAACTTTGGCGGGCAAACTGGTGGATTTATCGCGCCTGTTGTCATGGGATGGCTCATTAGTACTTTCTCGTACGCAGCGGCGTTTGGCTTTTTGGTCTTCGGAGTGCTATTATCTGCCGCTGCTGCCCTATGGATTCCCGAATCGCCCGAGGACTTTGAAAAAGCCATTAGACAAGCGGACAAGGATGCTCCTGTATCCACTGAAATTGTTGGATAGGTTTTTTAAAAACCCAAAAATGACACTGTCTGGCTAGAAACGTAAACTCTTGCAGCAACCAAACCGACCATCAAGCATGGCTGAGGGTACCTGAAGCATGTCATCTTTGATAGCTCCGGCAAGTTTCAAGGGAAGCAGCCACCTCGTCTTGCCGGAGCTCATGAAGAGGAAGGGCCGGGTGCGGGCCGGATTTCGCGCACGCCGAACTCGTTCGGGGAATGGTCATGATTGAGCAAATGGCTAAGCACCGCCGGGGCATCGATAGAACAATCTCGGCACGTCTGGAACGTGGAAAAGGTTCAGCACTGAGGAAGATTCTAAGATAAGACCAACAAGATAACAAAAATCCAGAAGAGGAGGAACACAATTGCACAACCCCATCATTTTGAGCGGTGGACTTATTGTTGATGGTTCCGGAAGGACTCCATATATCGGAGATTTGTGGATTGAAGATGGGTATATAAGCCAGATTGTTCCGTCAACCGATCAGCATCCAGCCCATGCTGATATTATCGATGTCGAGGGGAACTGTATTGCACCTGGGTTTATTGATGTGCATTCGCATGCAGACAATGCTGGATTTTTGGATGAGGATGACCTATCTAAGATCCTTCAAGGTGTAACAACAGAAGTCACAGGTAATTGCGGCATCACATTGACTCCTCGCAGTCCAGAATATACCGAGATATTAAAGGCATATGCTGAGCGATTATTTCCCACAACTGTATGGGATGGATTGTCATTTGGTGAATTTTGGGATCAAGCAGGACATCGGGGATTGGTCACAAATGTAGTGCCCCTGGTCGGACAAGGAACCCTGCGGATTATGGCCATGGGGCTTGATGATCGGAATCCCACGGATCGTGAAATGATCATCATGAAAGATGCTTTACAGAAAAGCCTAGAAGCTGGGGCTTTCGGCTTGTCCACGGGCCTAATCTACCCTCCCGGGCAATTTACCTCGACAGATGAAATTATCGGATTGGCCAGTGTTTTAGGCCAAAATATCTACACCACTCATATGCGAGGTGAGGCTCAAGAAGTGGAGAAGAGTGTTGACGAGGCCCTTGCTATTGGCCGAGAGGCTCACGTTCAAGTACAAATTTCGCATCATAAGGCGGCAGGAAAATCGAATTGGGGAAAAACTGAAAGGACTCTTAAAGCGATCGATGCAGCACGAAGGCAGGGGCAAAATGTTCGTTTGGATGTCTATCCTTATACAGCCTCCTCGACGATGCTGACAGCATGTCTGCCGCCCTGGACCCAGAACGGAGGGGACGTGGCGACCTTGTCTCGTCTGCAGGATCCTGAGATGAAAAAACGCATTCGCTACGATATTGAACATGGTTTGCCAGGGTGGGAGAACCATATCGAGACAGCCGGGGTGAACGGCATTTTAATCGGAACCACCCCCGATCATCAGTATGAAGGTCAAACACTTGAGGAGATTGCGCGAACCTTACAACTCGATCCCATCTCGGCATTGATCCATGTGCTGCTTCACGAACGTCTTCGGGTCAGTATGTTAGTGTTTTCCATGCATGAAGATGATCTCCAACGCGTTATGCGCTATCCATGGACCATGATCGGATCCGACGGGCTCCCGCCCGGTCAAGGCGGGCGCCCTCATCCTCGCCTATTCGGAACATTCTCTCACGTTCTGGGAAAATACGTTCGAGACCTTCATGTTCTCAGTCTTGAGGAAGCCATACGAAAAATGACCGCACTTCCGGCTGAGACCTTTGGCCTATGGCAACGTGGCCGACTTGAGGAAGGCTACATTGCGGACATTGTGGCGTTTAATGCATCATCTGTTCGGGATGCCGGGCACTATGGAGCACCACCAACCTCTCCCGAAGGTATCAGTTTCGTATTTCAACGCGGTATTTTAGTCGTCAACAAAGGAAGATATTGTGGAAATAGGCAGGGCGTTCGCCTCATTCGGAGTACGCCGGGGCTTCAACCCAAAGCTTTGTGACATCTCACCGCCTTTGTTTGATTAAGCCGGTTCGCTGTTGTCACAAACGGGTTTAGCTTGCTATTTGGTGAAAAACCCCAAAAGAAATTTACCTGACAGCGCATTGATCGCGATATTAAAGTGCGTAATGGGTGCCGGCAGCATAGAGGCCGGTGCGCCAAGAGATCCTCCTTGCGCCACCTGTTGAGGAGTAGGGGCGCTCAGGGTTACGACCCATGCCGGCACATCACGTATGATATCGGCCGCGCCGTGAAATCCCTTGGGTGGAATACTTTGAGGGGCTGTAAAACTGACCAAGAGCGCTTTAGGAGAAATGGGACCAATCCTGGCATAATGCGCCACGGTTTGAATAGCCTCACGGGACATGACGCCGACAATATGTATCGGCTTGAGAATTGCTTGATGATTAATGTCTACTCCATTGGGAGGCAAAGATAGCGGGACTTCCGTTACGGAGTCAGGGGAGAGAGTAGCTGGCGAGGTGGCGTGGGCAATCAATCCATAATTAATCCCCAGCCCTAATATGACAGCCGCAACACTTCCTAAAGCCCCATATTTCCGTAAAAACATGGTTAGCCTCCCTTCACCCAACCGCACTTTGGTGACACGTCTGTGCTGTCATACATCGTGATGGTTGATTTCCTTATTATACCATGTTAAATTTCAAATATTCGAATTCTATATATGGGATCCGAAATCGAAAGTTGACAAATTTGCCCACTTAAAGTCTATTTGAGTAATGGGGATTGTTTATCATGGGCAATGAACACTCGCCGCCGTTTGCGTGTAAATAAAGTGCATCCATACGAATTCGGTTGCGATCGCCAAGGCATGGGAAAATTCGCTGGAGAAATTCGGGTACGCACTTACCCATCCCCTTGCAATGGCTCCAAATGCCTCACATTTTATCTGTACTGATAGCAAGCCCCATTTAACACTGACAACTTGTCATTCAGTCCCTCACCGTCATTACCATAGAATTTAATCAGATAAGGCTCTTATGCCCAAAGTAACACGTCTTCATGGCCGAAGACGTTCGTGACCTGGAGCCGTATAAACGATTTGACGCGGTATTCAAGAAGAAAGCAAAACAGGGGAACGTGAGACTAACGCCGTCTCCTAGTGGGGTTTTCGAAGCCGACAAACCTCGGCTAATTGACGCAATAAGGAATTTGGTCAGCACCATATCCCTCGCCTCAGCAACAGAGCAAGGGGGGAAGATTCGCTGGACTAACATGGTCTGAGACCCCAACGGACGGGGAAGCAAAACGGTCCCCCGTCCCTTCTGTGTCGCAACAGTTACTTGTGTTCTTTTTTGCCTTTTCGGCCACTGACGTTCCGCATCCGCATCCGTCAAGCCCTGCCGCTTTAGCATCCACATCCGCTACGCAGCATGCATCGGCCCCTGAAAGAGCGGGTCCGCCGCAACAGCCGTCTGCAGCACCATTGCCGATAACTTGCTTGAGTTTTTTGCTCATAAGCTCTCCTCCCAAAGTGGCTTTTATGTCTTGCATCATAAAAGACGCTTAAGTCCTCGGAAGGACGCAACCACGCGTTAATTGCATCCGCAAGTATCCACAGGACAGTTCTGATCATCCTGTGAGTTATCTTTTTGGAAATCAATAATATTACCGTAGCGATCCGCTTCGATATGACAGCAAGCGGTCAATAGCCCCTTTAACTTCTCACGTCCACGTTGTACCCGGGATTTTGCTCCCGAAAAGGATATCCCTAATTGCTCGCTTAACTCCTTTTGTGTCATTCCCTTTAGTTCTGTAAGCTCAATAGCTTCTCTATACTTGTCCGGCAATCGATTGATCATAGGGCGAATACAAGCGGATATTTCCTCAGAGAAATCCTCCTCGAATTCACTTTCAGCTTCCAGTTCAATGGGCAGCTTCTCAGTTGGCCTTTGCTTTCGATAATAATCTCGTATTGCATTGCGTGTAATTTGATAAATCCAAACCTGAACTTTATCCTCGTCTTTTAATGTGTCGATATGCGTTGCGATCTTCACGAATACATCCTGCACGATATCATCGGCAGCATAATGAGGGGGAATTCGTTTCAAAACAAACCCCTTCAGCGGATCATGGAATTGTTCCCACAGATGTTCAATGTTCAAGCTTATGCACCCCCTGTGAAAAGCCTAGACGGATTTTCTGTTTGTTCTATATTGACGTGGATATGGCCAAAAGGATGCAACATTACACCCCCGTCTTATATAGACGTAAGGCATGTTGACGAGGAGGTAACAACATGATAGACCGGTTTCCCGTAGCTATTGCCAGTTATATTGCTACTAAGTATGAAAAAATTTTGCGAAAGGATCAGTCATCTCCGCTACTCTCGAGGAAATCGGAGAAACCCGCCGGATTGATCAGACAGACATCTCCAAAAGATCCTAAGGCTTGCAATGCCTTGTCGCCTGTCACCAAAAACTGGGCATGGACACTTTTGGCTGTCGCTAAAATCGCATCGTCTTCGGCGTGCGTCGCCACCCCCGAAACCGGATCAATAATTGGTTGCAATACGGTAGTCCGTTTGAGGAGAGTCAGAAAACGGTGTATCCTCTCTTGCCCCAGACGTTCAGCAAAGTATGGTTTTGAGAGGGTGCGCTCGACTTCAGCCAATAGAGGCTCGGACACATACACCTGAAATCGGCCAGTCAACCAGCCTTCGCGGATTACTGCCAATGGGCCTCGGTCTGCACGCACAGCCGACACAAGCACATTGGTATCCAGCACGACTCGGATCATGCAGGAGGGCGGCCATCGGAGTGAGTCCGACTATCCTGCACTGCACGTTCTACCTCGCGGTTGAACTCCTCTTGAGGCACATCGCGAAACCCCTGCCGCATCTCATCCATCGTCTCCCGCAATTCTGCCAGGTACCGATCCCGTTCTTGCAACCACTCCAGGTCTCGGGAACTCACCACCCCGACGACCGGAATACCGCTCTTTTCCACGATGATGCGGGTTTGGTTGCGAGCGACTTCGTTTACGACTTCCTTCCAACGTTGACGAACATCGGATGCTTTCAACACTTTGTAACGGTTCACGGGCATTTCCTCCACTTGTACAAAATCGTACGATACAATTATTATAGCACAGATGCCACGATAGTCATTGGACGGCAACCCATTGCCCCAACTCTTGCCACTCTACAGCCCGGGCATCGTCATGCCCAGTCAAAGCCTGTAAGTCAAACCGGTAGTAAATATTGTAGCCGTCACGGCCGATGATAACCATCTCGACAATGCGTTTCAGCAGTTCTTTCTGTCGAGGACGTTCGGCACTTAAAAACTGTTGCCACCACTGGTCCTTGATCTGCAAAAACTGGTCGAGGGATTGGTGCTGTTCATTGAGATTCGCGGCACTCTGCATGATGATTTCACGTTCTGTCACGAGTCTTTGATATTTCTCAGTGGCTTCGCGCACCTTCTGAGCCAGCACATCTTCCGAATACAGACTGACCTCGGGATGCACCAAAAATTGGTCGAGCCGAGTCAGCCATGCCTCACGTAACTGCGCAACTTCACGAATTTGCTTATCCAAAATGTGCTGTCGGGAACTTTGTGCCCACAAACGTTGTTCGGCTAATTCCTGCGCCCGACGCACAACCACTGCCATATTCATAGTACTCAGGGTACGATGAATAGCTGCCAGGAGAGCTTGTTCAACTTTCTTCATGGAATACGTACACTGACCATCGCACAAGTCTTTGCTTTTCCACGCTTTCGTCGTACAGAAATACGCTTTGTGTGCGTATATTTTGGGACCTTTGGTTGTCATCTTCTTCCCGGTTACAGAAGCTGACCAAGGGTCCGTTACAGTGAGCACAACGAGCCATGCCGGTAAATAACAGAGGTCCACTATCTGCCCGGGAGTACCGGATCACGCCGAGAACCAGTATCGAACGATTATAATTCGCCATGCGATCCATGGCCTGTTGCCACTGTGCTTCGTCAATAATGACGAGATGAGGATATACGGGACTGAGGATCACATTTTTTAAATCGTGCGGTCCCAATGCTTTACGCTTCCCTCGCCCGAATCGTACGGTACGGCCATAAGACAACCGCCCGGCCACGATGGGGTTCTGCATGATACGTCTAACGGACCCGTCGGCCCACGGTTTCCCATTGCGCTGAAAGATCTGTGATTCGCATTGAGATCACGGGTAATCGCAGGCGTGCCTATCCCTTCGTCGAGATAGCGACGAAACATCAGACGAACGATCTCGGCTTCCTTTTCGTCGAGCGAGAGCGGAGCATGAACTGGCGCTTGGGGATCTAAGCGATACCCATAGGGAGCTTTGCCTCCGGTCCATCGTCCTTTTTCTGCGATTTGTCGCATTTTTTCGGAAACGCGAATGGAGGTATTATAGGATTCGGTTTCCGCTTGCCATCCTTCGATGAAACGCATTAATTTGTCGAACTGACCATCCGCTTTGAGTTCTTTCCCTCCTGCTTCATCTGCGACGCTGTAGACTTGGATTCCGTACTCTTGAAATTTGGCGAGAATCACTGGGTATTCCAATGACTGGCGGGATAACCGATCTGCTTTGAATATCAAAAGCACCGTGAATTTCCGGCTTCGAGCATCGCGCAAAACATCCTGTAGAACATCACGATCCGCACTCGCGTTTTTATAAGCCGAGATGCCTTCTTCCGTATATTCAGCGACCAATTTCCACGACGGATGGCCTTGCACAAACCGTCGAATCGCATTGCGCTGCATCGGATCGTTCCTTCATCGGCATCGTGCTGACCCGATATAACGCCGTGCACCGGACTTCATTTTCCATGGTTCTTCTCCCGACTCGTATTCGACGTGCCTTTTTGCGTATTGATCCATCCGTCGACGAGCAACTGAGCCAAAGCCTCTTCAAAATCTGTGAGCCAGAGTCGACATTCGTCTCAGACATAGACTGCCGAAAACGATGATGCATAGTCACATCCTGAGGATCGTCACATTCGACAAACTTTCCGATACTCGTTCTTCTATCATACTGGTTCGCCTCGCTTTGCTGATAGGATTCCTCATTAGCAAATTTTTCATGCCGTCGCAAAACAAAAAATCCCTGCGCGAGGTCAGGGATTGAAGACGGTGACGATTAGATGATGACGCCCAGTCACGGAGCCACGAGGATCAGCAACACCCCGCCGATGAGATGCCAGAGGATCGTGATCTCAAGTATTTCGTAGCCATCCATCGATACGGGCGATGACAATCAATCCGGCTAAGGTTGCCAAAAAAGTCGCAGGGTATGGAAGCAACCGTTACCGGGCATCTTGGCAGGCCTGATAAACGGCGAAGCTGCACCACAGGATCGTCATGGTGATTAACAACATCGAGGCCTGCCTTTCTCCAAACAATTCATCTCGTGGCCGATGGAAACGGCAGTTCGCCATCGAGATGCACATCAAAAAGAGCCCTTATCGGGCTTCATGCAGAGGTACTCGGATTAGTGTCAACAACAGTCAAAGGCAGGTATTCGCAAAAAAGAGAGACTCGGTATGTGACAACTCCCCGCTTTAGCCGTAGGATCTATGACCATGAGGCTTTCCGTTCTGTGCTTTCGCGCAAATGCTCTACCTCATAGGTTCCGGTACAGGTGGACTCCCTGGGGCCATACCGGGTTGTGGATGCTGTTTTTCCCACTCGTCGAATATCTGTCTCCGCTGGTCGTACAGAACGTCTTGCCAGTCCCATACGAAACCTGTTTCGTCTTCTGACGAAGCAGCAATCACACCCCAATAGCTTTTGGACCATCCCACAAATCGTCCATGCCCACAAGGAGTCTCCAATACGAGCCCCCCTGCAAAGGACCCTGTCGCCTGCAATTCCGGCAACTGATGCCTCGTCCGTGCCGGAGGTGGAACATCCGGAGATTTCCCATCGCGACGTCGCTTTCAGCTTCATCGGGTTGCTGGCCCAAGGCCAGCCCGATTACGACGCCATCGAGGCCTTTCGGGCGGATCCCTTTTTTTCCTTGGCCTCGAGTCTGGAGCAGGTGCCCTCCAGCCCGACGTTACGGCAACGGCTCGACCAAGCCGCTGCCGGGGATGAGATCGCTCAGTGGAGCCACATCTTCCAAGACATGACCGTATCGCTGTTGACGCAGCACATTCACTGTGCACCGATCGCGATCGGTTCCGATCCGGCCACACTGTATGTGTCGTTGGATCTCGATGTGTCGCCTTTTGATAACGGAAAGACGAAAAAGGAGGGAGTGTCCCGCACTTACAAAGGCTGCCCTCTGACTGTATGTTGTATCGGAAAGCCTTGCGGTGTTCGCCGCCCGGTGCATAGCACCGGTTTTTTGCACCCCATTCTCGGTATTCGGGGCCAAACAGGTAGACTAAGGGGTATGCCCTCGCGTAGGTAACAAGGGCATACCCTGACAATCTCCCTGTGCCACAGTAAGGGATTTTCCCGTTTGCGACGATACTTAATTCAAACCAGGCCGACAACGGGCTTGATGGATTGCGAAATGCCTCTTACGATGGATTGCCTTTTCTTGTCTATCATACCGGGTTTATGTCCCTTAAGGTCCGATTGCCCGGCCTCTCACACAAAAGATGCTTAAACTCTTCACTTTCTTCTTCTCGTCCCACGTATTAGCCTTTGGTGGCTACTAATTTCAGCTGCCACTCAGGATAATCGGTATCGCGAACAACCTCCACAAACCCATGGTTCTGCAACACGATGGTCAAGGACACTCGATCCCATAAAGAGCGGTGCATGTTTTCCCAAAATCCGCCTTCGCCTAAGAAGTTCATGGAGACCACCACACCGGAAATATGCCCCGCCACGTATTCCCGACAGGTATGTTCGATGTCGGGTGTGATGATGGTAAGGGTGTGACCCGGCTTTAACACCCGAGCCCACTCCTTGAGGACCGAGGACACCTCTTCCAAGGTAAAGTGTTCAATGACATTAGATGCGTAAATTTCGTCGGCGTGATTATCCGGAAAGGGCAGTTTCCGCACATCACAAACGACTTCGATGCAAGGAAAGGAATGAATGTCACAGTGAATCCAGTCTGAATTGCCTACCCCGCCCGCGGGAAATTTACCGGCTCCCAGGTCCAATCTGACCTGATCGGGCCTGAAAGTGGAAGCAAATCCTCTTCGGTTCCGAAACCGCCCTTCGTAGTTCCAATGTTCCTCATTCATAAAGAGTGTATCCCAAGGAACCCCTACGTCCCGCCACTTACGGTTAAAATAGGTCCAACTGTCCTGTACCACCTGATCTTGCAAGTCATGCTCCAAAAGGGCAAAGGACACATGGCCGTAATGGTGAACATATACATCCTCGGCAATGTATAGACGGTAGCCCTGAAGGCGCAGCCGCAAGGAAAGATCGGCGTCGTCCGCGCCCATTTTGTGGCCTTCATCCAACCCGCCCAGCGTTCGGAATAGATCCGTTGCGATCAAAAGACAGCAGCCGGATAAGCTCTTGGCCTCGGTATAATCACCGGCATAATCATGGGCAATCCGTTGGGAAAATTCCACAAAGAGATCTTTATCGACACCATCGTCATTATAGGGCACCGAGCCATAGCTCGCGACATAATCGTGCTTGCCGCCAATTCCTCCCCCCATGGGTCCGACGGCACCGGCATTGGGAAGGGTTTCGAGGTGTCCAATGAGGGTTCCCAACCACCCCGGTGAGACCAACAAATCATTATTGAGAAGAAAAACATAATCACCCGAGGCTTCGGCCAATCCTTCGTTCACAGCATGGGCAAAGCCCTCGTTCAGTGAATTTCGAATGATCTTGAGGGCAATACGACTGCGATCCTCCGATCTTAATTCGTTGAGCCATTCGATTGTCCCATCCGTCGACCCATTATCGACGACAATCAGTTCATAAGCAACATCGGTATAAGCGGTTAAAAATTCGATACACTCCTGGGTATATCGGAGGTTATTCCAGGTTACAACGATGATACTCACCATAGTGAATGACTTCCCTTCTTCTTAGAAGATTCTCTCAACCGAATATCCCCTCATCGACCGCAGAGATCATGGCTGCACCGTGCAAGGGAAGAACTCACGATGATATCAAGACCATGACAGCTATGAGAGAAATCACCTCTAGTTTTATGACTACTTCTCTATGACTTCCATATTATTCCTAATAAGGAAAAGTGTTACTCCCAAGAGACAGAACCCTAAACCTCCCCATGCCACCGAATATGAGACGATAGATGCCGTACTCTCGGGCCTGAGTTGGCTACAATGATTCTTTCCGACGTCCGTAACACCTCTTTTCTTCCGGACACAAAAGGCCCCCCATCCGCCTGCCAGCCCCTTCGTCTGTAAAATTCGCAATAGTAGAACCGGTGCGGAAGAAGGCTGGCTCGTGTCCATGCCACAGAATGTTTTCAATGGATGGACAAACCTTTTTCCCGTGACGAACCTGCGATCCCCTTGACATCCGGATGCATGACGCCATTATGCCGAAAGTCCCTGGGAGCAGGGTGATGCACCTATTCCCTCGTCTTGGGTCAAAGTGTGCATCCTTTGAAGGTCAGTGTTCTGGGTTAGGCATTTAAATCTTTATGTTCCGGCATAGTTCACAAGGATATTTTGGAAATTTGTGATAAACTGACCTAACGAATCAGAACTGCCAAATCATCCGAAGGATGAACGGGGGAACCAGTGGTTACTGGGGCGAACCAACAGAGAGCACTTTTCCGCTCTAGCCCGTCAGCTAACCTCGTAGGCACGGAAAAGATGAGGGTACATTTCCAAAAATTCAAATGCTGCCCACTCCTTTTCCTACCCACCCGTTATTCCGTGAGCTAGGAGGTGCTTGCAGCATGTCATACGACCACTTGATCCAAGCTTCCTCGGTGATGTCTCCCCACTCCCTGGTCTCATTGGGGGAGGCTATCCTGGTGGATCAAGGGAGAATTAAGGCCATCGGCCATCCTTCAGATTTCTATACCGTCAATGTTCACAAACACACGGATCTGAGAGGATATCATCTCTATCCTGGTTTTGTGGAGTCGCATGCACATTTATGGCTGATGGGGCACCAAAAGGGCCAACTTGATTGTGGCCCCCCGCACAATCTCCAGATCCGGGATATTCTTGAACAGATATCCCTGCGTGGCCGAGAAATCCCTCGCGGATCATGGATTTTGGGTCATCATTGGGACGATACCCGCTTAGCCGACAAACGCCCTCCCACGCTTGATGAATTAACCCGCGCCGCTCCCTATCATCCCGTCTATTTGCTTCACAACTCGGCGCATCTGGCAGTGGCCAATCAATTGGCCCTAGACCTGGCCGGAATTACCGTGCAATCTACTGTGCCCGGAATAATGCGCGATGACCGCGGCAAACTCAGCGGGGAACTGCGCGAGTGGCAGGCCTTAGAAGCCGTTAGCCGTCATATTCCCCGGTCGTCTTCGGATCAAATGGCCGAAGAATTGGGACTGGCTGTGAACCAATGTCTTGAACAAGGAGTGACAGCGGCTACGGATGCCGCACTGGGATTGGGCGATCCTCGCTCGATCCAGGCTGTCTGGCAAGCATATCAGTCTCGTGAAGCATCCTCGGAGCCTTTTGTGCGCACACAATGCTATGTCCGGGTTACCGATCCGGACACCGTGATTCCCGAGAATCCTCCGACCCCCTTTCTTTCCGTGGCGGGCGTCAAACTCTTCGCCGATGGTTCAATCCAAGGGCATACGGCATTGCTGCGCGAGCCCTATCATGATCGTCCCGAAACACAGGGAGTCGCCGTGACGGAACTGGGCAAGCTGGTTGACGCCATAAAATTCTATCAGGACAAGGGATGGCAATTGGCCATTCATGCCAACGGTGATGCGGCCATTGATTCAGTGCTCAAAGCCTATGACATCAGCTTCGAAGGTCAATTTTCCCCTAGGCGCCACCGCATTGAACATGCACAGATGGCAACCCAAGATCAACTGGAGAAGATGCTCGAACTGGGTGTATTGCCCAACTTCTTTATCGGACATGTCTATCACTGGGGAGATCGCCACCATAACCTCTTTTTAGGTGCCGAGCGGGCCAAAAATCTGGATCCGTTGTATACTGCCCATCAATTAGGCTTGATCTATGGTCTGCATTCCGATTCTCCTATTACCCCCATTAATCCTTTGCAATCGGTGATGACAGCAACGACCCGTCTCACCGAGTCCGGACAAGTTCTCGGCTCAGAGCAACGCATTTCCTTACAAGATGCATGGAAAGGCTATACCACACACGCCGCCTATTTGGGACGTCGCGAACATCAGGTCGGAGATTTAAGACCGGGGCTTTATGCCGACTTCATTGCCCTTTCCGGCAATCCTCTCGCCCATGGACCTGACGATCTGCTGCGCACGAAAATCGTCAAAACATTCATTGGCGGCGAGGTCGTCTTTGAGCGCTCTTAACCGGCATATGGGGGTTCAATCGACATAGAGATCACTCACACATCCCTGTAATGGCCATGGCTGATTATTTTAATCCTTTCATCCTGTAATCCAACTGTAATCCGAGGAGGGTTTTTCATGCTGTTTCGAGTGGCTGCTTTGATTATTGGTCTCATTGTCCCCATGTTTGCAATCGTGGCCTTGTTTCCCTGGTACGACCGAGTCAACCCATTGATTTTCGGTTTTCCTTTCCTCTATTTTTGGATCTTCCTGTGGTTTCCTTTGACCACATTGTGCCTTTATGGGGCATGGAAACTAGAAAATCGTGCAATCCGAGGGGAGGAGGGATGATCATGGCCAGTTTAATATTGCTCGCATTATTGGCAGGATCCTTGGGGTTGGCTGTGCTTTCCCGCCGTCATCACCGCATCCGAAGCCTGGAAGACTTTCTGGTCGCGGGCCGATCATTAGGAACCCCGCTCTTCTATTTGTTGGCCGTAGGGGAAATCTACAGCATCGGCACAATCATTGGATTTCCCGGGGGGATCTATGCGGGCGGAGCCGTCTATGCCGTCTGGTTTCTAGGTTATATCTTGCTGGCTTACCCCATCGGATATTTTGTAAATCCGCTATTATGGCGCGCGGGAAAATATTACGGGGCGGAAACCGGACCCGATCTCTTCCACCGACATTTTCGCAGTCCCGGCTTGATGATGATCGTAGCCATCGCCTCCATGATCTTTGTGATTCCTTGGGGACAGCTTCAGTTTGCGGGACTATCCGTCGTCCTCAAAGCATTCGACCCCCACCTGAGTCCCATTATCGGACTGGTTTTGGCGGGCGTCTTAGCGTTTGCCTACGTTCTGATCGCGGGCATGCGGGCTCCCGCTATGGTCTCCGTGCTGAAAGACTCACTCTTGATTGCCTCCATTGTCCTGGTCGGGGTTGCTGTTGCCGTCATTACAGGGGGAGTTCTTCCGATTTTTCACAAGATGGCTGCCTTGAGTCCCCATTTTCTGACCGTGCCGATTTCCGGTCCAAAAAATGCCATGCCTTTCGTCTTGAGCACCATCTTGTTTCAAGCTATGGGCTTTTATGCCACTCCTTTCGGGATGCAGTACAATTTTACGGCCCGATCCGAACAATCGGTCAAAAAGGCCCAAATGGTCATGCCATTGTACATGATTATGTATCCCTTTCTCATTGTCTCCGCCTTCTTTTCTCTCGTCTATCTCAAGGGACTTCATAAATCCCCGGATTTGTCCTTTATGGCTGCGGCCATGCATGTTTTGCCGCCGTGGCTTGTCGGAGTGATTGCCGGTGGAGCCAGTTTGTCGGCGATTTTGGTATTGGCCGGCGTAAGTCTGACTATCTCGTCAATTGCGGCCAAGAATCTGATTCGAGGATATATTGCACCCCAGGCCACAGATGCCACGGTGCAAAAATGGACCAAGGTGATTGTCGGCGTATATCTCTTAATCAGTATTCTTCTCACCGTACTGACTCCGACTCTGATGTTGAATCTCATTAATACGGCCTACTACGGATTCACCCAGTTCTTCCCGGGGCTGATGGCCATATTATTCTGGAAAAAGGCGACACCGACAGGAATCGGTGTAGGCCTGGTGGTGGGGGATATTGTCGCCTTAACCCTCTACTTTACCCATACGACGCCATGGGGTTGGAATTTGGGTCTGGTGGCGCTTTTGGCCAATGCTCTGTTAACTGTTTTCGTTTCCTTGATGACCAAGGGAGAACACAAACCTGTGGTTCTTCTGTCTTCCACAGACATCGCTTCCAGCCAAATCGCCGCCGCCAAAGAATGACCAAACCAGGTCACAGAACCATCTTGACTTGGGTCAATCGGGAAATGCTTTGGCCTCAAGTAGCGCTCTCTTTACCACAAACCTCACCTCAATCCGTGGCTGGGCAACGATTTGCGGCAAATTCGACAAATTCGGTGGGCTCGAACTTTATCTCCGACTATGGGGCGGGTGCATTAACAGCTCCATCTGGATTCATTCGCTTCTCACCGCCTCCCGATGATTTCGGAGCCATTTTCGAATCCATGGATCGTCATAACCCAGTTCCCGGAGAACTTGCACGGAATGTTCGCCTAATCGCGGCGGAGGTTGGATCCCATCGGCCAGGCGACTCGATGCAAAGTGGATGGGATTGCCCAACATGTTGAAGTTTCCAACCGTGGGATGCTCCACCGACCAGACCATTTCTCGGTGACGACTGTGAGGCGTGGCGACGATTTCCGAAAGTCCCAATACCGGTGCACAGGGTATACCAGCTGATTCGATCAAGCTCAGCCAATAATGTGACGGATGAAAGGCCAGAGCCTCTGAAATCAGTTGAACCATCTCTTGCCGATGGGCTAACCTATCCTGATTAGTTCGAAAGCGCCGCAATTTCTCCCATTCGGGGTGGGATAAAATTTCACAGAGCCGGGAGAACTGCCCATCATTTCCGACCGTCAGGATAATCATTCCATCTTGGGTGGGAAATGCTTGATAGGGCACAATATTCGGGTGGGCGTTGCCATACCGTTGAAGAGGTTGGCCAGAAAGAAAGAAATTTGACGCCACAGATTGAAGCATGGACACCTGGGAATCCAAGAGGGCCAAATCAATGTATTCGCCTTCCCATCCGTCTCCATGGAATCGTTTGACAAGCGCTGCAAGAATGGCGATGGTCGCATAAAGGCCGGTCACCATATCGGCAACGGGTATCCCCGCTTTCATGGGCTCGCCCACCGGGTCACCAGTTAATGCCATCAATCCTGACATGGCCTGGGCCACCAAATCATAGCCGGGCATGTTTTTATAGGGACCCTCCTGGCCAAACCCACTGATTGAACAGTAAATCAGTCTCTGGTTGAACGTTTTCACCACGTCATAGTCGATCCCCAATCGCTTGGCCGTGCCAGGACGAAAATTTTCGATCACCACATCCGCGTTTTGAGCTAATTGATGCGCGATGGCTGTATCCGCATGAGAGTGGAGGTCTAAGACAATGGATCGCTTGTTCCGGTTCACGCTTAAGAAATAAGCACTTTCTCCCGCAGCAAAAGGCGGTCCCCACGTGCGTGTTTCGTCCCCTGCGGGCGGTTCCACTTTGGTAATCACCGCGCCCATATCGGCCAAAAGCATCGTACAAAAAGGTCCAGACAACACGCGGGAAAAATCCACGACGCGGATGCCTTGTAGCGGTTTCGACACGTCTCCCACTTCCTTCGTTAATTCTCCGGTTTTCGTTCCACGTATCGGTGAAAGGCCTCTAAGTGATGTCGCATACGCCGGGAGGCCAACTCCACATTCCCCGCCCGCATAGCCTCCACAACTTTCCTATGGGCGTAGGCCACGTCTTGGAGGGTGTCCTTGGTGTACACCGGCTGACCTGTCTGCTCATGCACGACCGCTTCGATACTCTCAAAGGTGCGAAATAATAACACATTGTGGGTGGCCTGCGCGACCAAGTGATGAAACCGGATATTCTCCGCCAGAACCTCTGCCACGTCTTCATCGGGTAACCGATCCACCAATCTTTTCATACGCTCTACCGACTGTTCCAATTCCTTCAGTTCCTCCGGAGAATGGCGGCTCGTTGCAATTTCCGTGCACAACCCTTCAATCCACGTTCGAAAATCAAACAATTGGCCGGCGTCGTCCGATTCCATATTATAAATGGTTCGAATACTTTCCATCATCGGCAAGACCCGGCGATCTTTGTCCGCAACATAAACACCCCCCGCCACACCAGACCGCATGGTAATGAGACCTTGGCTTTCCAGCAAACGCAACGCCTCCCGCATAGTCGGAGCACTGACCCCATATTCCTCGGCCAGATCGGCTAGCGATCCCAGAAACCCTCCCGGATTCTGCGTCTTTAAAGTGCGTTTCAACTTGGCCATCACACCATGGGATAACTTTACGTATCGACTGGGCAACCAAATCCCTCCCTTCCTTGAAAAAAGATTGATCGACCCACATCTTGTCGTTGGTTAGGGCTCAATTCACCATACAGACCATGCCATTCATGTCAGACAGGAGCGGCGATCGATTCTTGTTCATTCGTCGTGTGCTCTCCATAACGGAAACTTCTGCTCTACCCGATACCTGTCACTCGAACGATACCCCAAGATGTCTTCGGCAATGAGCACTCTCTGGAGATTGGCGGATCCCTCCCCCGTCCTTAACAAAGCCGCGGTATTCAGGTGGCGAGCAATCGGATAGTCATCAGTCACAGCATATCCGCCAAAAATCTCAAACGCCCGTTCAGCGGCGCGATAGGCGACCTCCGCCGCATAATACTTCGCTTGAGAGCTTAACCGGGGCTGACTGGTTCCGCTCCTCTCTAATGTCATTGCTAGGCGGTAAATCATCAACCGTGCCGCTTCGATCTCCACGGCGGTGTTCGCAATATGGGCTTGGATCTGTTGAAATTTTCCAATCGGTTGGCCGAAGGCGTGTCGTTCCTGGGAATACTGCGTCATTTCATCCAGTGCGGCCTGCCCGATTCCTACACAACGAGCCCCGACCACGAGTCGTCCATAATCCAAGGCGTTCATAGCAATTTGAAATCCTTGTCCTTCTGCACCCACGAGATGGTCAATTGGAACCGTCACATTGTCCAAAAAAATCGCGCTCGTGGGCCAACTCTCTCCTAACACCCGGGTGGCAATCAACGAAGCTGTAAAACCCGGACGATCGGTTTCCACCAAGAAAGCTGAGACGCCGTCATGTCCCCTCTCCCGATCCGTCTTACAAAAGATTAGGCCCACATCTGCGACAGTGCCCAAGGTAATAAATTGTTTAGCGCCCCGCAGAACATAATGGTCCCCCTCAAGAATCGCCGTCGATGTCATCCCTCCTAAAACATCCGTTCCCCCATCCGGTTCGGTTAGCCCGAAAAATCCGATTTTAGTCCCCGCTATCCATTCCGGTACGTACGTCTTGCGCTGATCTTCACTTCCCCAATTCAACACCGTATAGGGACAAGTCATCGAATTCATGTTAAAGGCAGATCCTAGAGCCTCGTGAGCCCGGCTGACTTCTTCAACGATCAAGGTGAGGTTTAAAAACCCCAATTCGCTGCCCCCATATTTCTCGGGAAAGGTACTGCCCAGTAATCCCATGGCACCCATCTTGCGATAAATTTCTTTCGGAAAAATATTCCCTTGTTCCCACCCCCTCACATAAGGACGGACTTCCTTGTCTAAAAACTGTTGGACCGTCTCGCGTATGGCATAGTTATCGCTACTGAGACGAAAATCCATGACGACTCACCCCTCTTCAAGCGTTCAATACTTACACCATATTATTTTTTCTAATTTTTCTCAACACTATATTGCTTTATTTGTTTAAATATAATTAGAATAAGGCAGAAAGGATTGTGATCACCATGTCATCATCGAATCCCACGTCCGTCGGAGATGAGCGGGTTATCGTGGGGCATCGAGCGTATTCACGCCACTCCTACGCATGGATTCTCACGGGTGTGAGTCTAGTAGGCTATATGTTCACCACATTCGACACGATCGTATTTGGTGCCTCACTTCCCGTCTTGGCCAAAAGTTTTCACATGACCACTTCGGGAATCTCTTTACTGGTGGCTTCCATCTTTTTCGTGGGAGCCGTTTCGGGCTTCGTCATGGGTCCCTTAGCCGACCATTGGGGACGGAAGCCGGTTTTACAGTTAATTCTGTTGACCACAGGTATTTTTTCCGGACTCACGGCTTTTGTCTCGAGTATTGCCATGCTGACCACGGTCCGGATTTTTTCCAGTCTCGGAATTAATGCCACCTCGCCCGCAAACACCTTAATCTCCGAGGAAGCCCCTCCCCGCATACGAGGCCTCTTAATGGGGATTGTCCAAGCGGGGTTCCCCCTCGGCAGTGCCATCGCGGGTACCCTCGCCGCGGTGTTATTGCCTAACTGGCGCCCGCTTTTCCTGATCGCCTTCGCCCCGGTTCTCATGGTTTTTATCGTGCTGTTTTTTATTCGCGAATCGCCCCGATTCCGCGAAGTGCAACGAGAGCGAAAAGAAGGAATTCACGACAACAAGGAAATCCACACCAATTTGGCTATGGTCAAGAAGAACGCGGTGGCACAGATTCTCGCTCCCGACCTTCGGCGACAGACATTTATTGTAAATATTTTCAATTTTCTTGCTCCGGCCGGTGTTATCGTCGTCGCTACGTTCTTGACCCTCTACGTGGTAACTGTCCAGCACTTCACCATTACGCAGGCCGCCACACTTCTAGCCATAAACAATTGGGTGGCGCTTGTAGCTCAACTTATCGTCGGATACCTCTCAGATAAAATGCCTCCCAAGTGGCTGCTGGTAATTGGAGCCATCGTCGGGTCTTTGGGAATGATCCTGCTGTTGAATCCCCATGCAGCGTTCAGCACTGACATATTGGCGATGGTTATTTATGGCATGTTTGGCAATGGTGTATATGGAACAATCTTCCGCTATACCGGGGAGTCCTATCCCACACGGGTGCGCGCCACCGGCATGTTTTTTGCCCAAGCTGACGTGGATTTGATGTTTGTGTTGCTACCATTGCTGGCCAGCGCGATGTTCTTGATTGGCAAACCGCAAGTCATTCTATATATTGCAACCGCGGCCCAAATTGTCGCAGGGTTAACCATGATCGCAGGGAAAAACATCAAACCCCAAGCGGCTCTCGAAGAGGTCACACAGGAAATCTAGCGTGCACCCCTGACCCATGGACCTCAGTCAGTGTCTGCAACGCCATCACATGATGACCAACTAAACATCGAATAAACGAGTCACGCTGAAATGGAGTTCTTATAGGCAGAATAGAACGAATTGCGCGCCTAAGTGATGGCGTACGGCCGTGGCAGCCGTGATCGCATAATCTGATTATTTCACACTCCAAATTGTCCAAGGCGAGATACCCGCGCACGATCCGAACCGGGCACCCCCTTCCTATACCCTAGTCGCCGCATTTCCATGATCCGTTCTCGCGGCAGCAAGGCGAAAGGTGGTGTACCAGAGGTTTCCAACGAACTTGGAAAAACGGAAAGAGTCGCACAACGCATGGGGCTTTTTTCCATCTCGGTATCCCATGCGGAGGAAGAACCAAAAGAGAAGCGGATTCCTGTTCACGACAAGAGGTAAATGTTGACTGATGTTGGCGGGTGATTGGGCAAAGGCGGGGACCGATCCGACCGAATGGGGGATGAGGGGGATGGCCGCCATCAGACTCAACATGGTGACTTTCATACGCAAGAACTCTTGCTTTGTTGAGGGTGAGTGTGGAAGAACCCACCAAATTCTTTTCCAGTGTCTCACGGACGGATCCACCCCCGCACCGGTTCTGACCCGTTCTCCGACAACTTTTCCCTGACACGATTCGACCGGAAGCGGCATTGAAGAAGTCCCATTTCCTGCACCAGAAAGGGGGGTGTCTGTGGCAGCCCGGAAACCCTTACGGAACAGTCATATTTTCGGTTCGTTGGCGTGTACCCACAAGGAATGTCGTGGCGGGTACACTTCGAGAGGTCGGATTCTCCTAAGTGCCTGATTAGTCCCTGTCGCAATCAGGTGGATGGCTTCAAGGTAGCAATCCATGCGGCTTGATGGTCCAGAATATGGGCTGTGGTGTTTCCCGATATGGTTTGGGACCCACCATTGCGCTAACCAACATCCCTACCGCCTGGTGTTGGGTACTGGGTGTCAAGGCCATCCGAAGCGTATCATGAGCACCAAGAGTGCATCCGCGACTCTGTGGATAAGTTGCGTCCACCATGCAAGATTGCGCCACATCTTGAGGTATCACCATTTGTCCTGGTACAGGAAAGTGGCGGAATACGGTTACATTAACCGTATTCGGGGAAGACCTCGTGCGCCACTGCAATACCATAGGCTGCTGTGTCGCGAGACTTACCCGCTTCCACGGCACGGGTCCTGTGTGCATAGCGTGTTGGTTTAATCCGTGCCGTCCATCCTATTTTCACGCAATCAGTGCCAATTTGTCATGGGTGTTCTTGGTCTATAAAAGGAAGATGCGAATGGGCACTCCATTGACGGCAGTCACTGTAGCAGACGGAGCCGGTGCGGAGGTTGCTAAGGGGCCGCATCCCCCGCAAGACGGCACCGCTATCCCAACCGGATTCACGGCTCTCCGAAAAATGTTCAGGCGGGACATCATGGCTGAAATACCGTCCGGGGAATGCCTCCGGGTTCATTAATCACCAGCGCGTCGAGAAGAATGTCCCAAGTACGACCGTTCGCGCCCTCCGCTGTAATACGCCAGCAAAATCCTGTACCCATATCAACCCATAATTGGTACAGATTGGTATAGTCCAACACTTGAGGTTCCCGGTCCCAATCGACCAGTGCCCAATTTTTTTGGTTGGCCAAGGATGCACGGCCTGTGGCCCACGATCCCGCCACCACGTGCACAACCTTATCATCGTTAAAGACATTATCCGCATCGGATCCATCCAGGACGACCAGGCTTAAACTGGCGGCCCACAATTGCGGATTGAGCCACGCCCACAAAAATCGATTGTCACTGGCGGATAAGTATGGCCGCCCGGATACGAGGTTTTCCCCTTGAGCGCGCAGGCCCCGCTGGGATTCAGTCACAGTTCCCTGTTGGATGATCCTCCCATCCTTCTTTACGCGCCACGAATCACCCGTAACGAGATAGGACAGTAGAATATATGGTTTCGTATAGGGGGGTGAGGGCATTTCGTGATCATGGCGCCAGTGATCGGGTTCTTGCCACCATGCTTCATAATGGTAGGGGAGGATGCGCTCGACGTCCTCACACGCCAAAAAGCGCGGCGAATTGTGGGATGGATCGGGGCGGCTCGTGATGTATGCCTTGTCGTGCGCTCGGGCGTACAGACTCTTGACACCCTCCCAAGCGGACAACATGCGCGCACGGACTTCTTCCACCGAATACGGCAACGGGATCTTCCTCCTTAGGCGGTTTGGAAAAAGCAGGGAACATCGACGTTGGAATAGCTGTTACTAGCGTTTTGGGGGCCGCCACCATTGATATAGCTAAACCCAGACGCGCCATACTACCACGACTCCCCATAGGTACAGGCATCTTTAGACTGAGGTGATTTAGCTGAAGATTTATTGTACACGGGGTTCGCGATTCGTGCGGGCATCTGCTCCCAATAAGTTGACGTGCCAAATACGACAAGAACATACAGATATGCTACCGGTTGAAGACTGTCTGCAGGGTTGTTACAACTCACATAGGTATGCGTGTCAATAGAATTTTCTCCCAGTCTGGTTGAGTCATACGTGGAGTAATGAGGCTGGCCGACACTCACGGTACACAATAATCCCGGCGTGAGAATAATTTGTGGTGATACCAGATTGGATCCTTGCCCGTGAGCAATAGAAGCAACATTCGCTGGCACGGATTGCGCAAATGCGGGCGTCGTGAAAGCCAAGATCGACAAAACCAGCGCAAAGCCGAAAAGTTTCGTCTTACTCATGTTATAGGAAATTCCCTCAATCGATAAAGTATGGCGATATTGGCAAATAATTCCAATTGCCATGGTTATTCTACCGGATGAACAAGACCCCGTCAAGGTCGACCACCAGAGTTGCAAGCAATTTGCCGAACATTTAGAGGACGAGTTGGAGTAATTGGGTGACGCGATGCGGAGGCATCGCTACCATCAACTTGGGTGCACCTCACTTTTGTAAGGTAATTAATGCCAGGGAATGCATGGTATGAAATTTCTGTGTGGGATGCAGGAAACTCGTTTCCCTACAAATTCTGAACAGCCGTCTTCGTGCCTCATTCGGACGGGATACATTTTTTACAAAGGTCTACATCCCGGGTATGTCCTGGGCTTTTCGTGTCGTCCCAGCCCCATGTCGGAGCTGAGGAGGATGATGAAAGGACTCGGCGTGGCCGATCGCCGCGATCGGGGCAGGGATCGGCGGCAAAAAATCCCTGCCCAGTGGGTGTAGAACCCTCTCGATTACCACAAACTGGGTATCAGTTAGGCTCCAGCCAAGACGCCCGGGATCCCAAGGCCGCCCACACCCATGCTCAATATTTCTCTAATCAACAAACGCGCATGGATTATCCGCGTTATGCCCGGATGGGCTTGCCCATCGGCTCGAAGATCATCGAAGGCGCCTGTAAAACCGTGTTAAAACAACGTCTGAGTGCCAGCGGAACGCGGTGGACCCGGCCGGGAGCCCAAGCGGTGGCCACTTTGCGGGCTTTGCATCGATCCCATCAGTGGGACGCTTGGTGGCGCACCCAGCCCTATAGGCGGCCTTCCCCGTCCGTCACCTAACTTCGCGGCCTGAGCCCTCTTCTCCTCTTCCTAATAGGCCCTCTGAAGGTCGTCACCGTGGACACACTGAGGGGGAAACTGTTCGATCCCTCCTATTCGTCTAGGATTCGGTGTCATGCGCGTACGGCGAGATCCTGCCTTCTCGATGCTCAATTGTCTCCCCTATATATCATAATATTGGATCACAAAAGTGAGGTACACCCCGTCATGGGGGCTCCTCATTGCCCGCAAATAGATCCGCTTCGATCTTCCGTTGCACGCGAGGGTGCGGGTGATGAAACTATTCGTAGTACAGTTGGGCTGTTTGTTCCTCTGAGCCGTAGAAGTGGTTTTCCTATCAGGGATGCACCCTGACAAGTGCCGTGCCCTGAGTCCATGCTCCCGCCAGTCGTCATCATTATACTTCCACACCATTGAAGAATTATACCCGCCTTTCATGGGAAAGTAAGTTCGCATGGAAAAATTTCGCCTACCGGCACCTTGAATGCGGTGGGGAAGGAGTACAGCAAATTCGCTATCACCCTTTCTCGGTTTTTGTCATGATTCGGTCATCATCGAAAGATACCCTGAGTACGAACCTCGAGTGCCATTACCACCCGTCAAACACATAAAAAATGTACAAGGAGGAACACGATGATGAAGCTTAAACTCATAGGGGGTTTAGTGTCAACGGGACTTCTCGCTTCCTCGGCAGCGATCTTGGGAAGTGCCAATATTGCGGCTCCGGCGACCCAGTCGGTTTCGGCGATCTTTGCCTCGTCCAACAACCCCGGCCCATCGCAAGCAGAAACCATTGCCATACAGCATGTCGGCGGAGGTCAAGTGACACACATTTCGTCTGATACCTATCAAGGCCAAGCCGTTTATGACATCCACATTCTTCACCAAAACACATTATACGATGTCAAGATCTCAAAGAGCACGGGATCTGTAGTGCAAACAAAGCTGTCCTCGGAGCAGCCCACTGCACCGATTTCTAGGGCGCCTTCACCGTCCGGATCCCAGTCCTCAACCTCAGTAAGTTCCAACCAGGCAGGACAACTGGCGATTAAAGCCGTAGGAGGGGGGAGCGTCATGCACATTTCCTCTGATCATTATCACAACACCCCTGTCTGGGATGTTCATGTCCAATATCAAAATCAGATCTGGGATGTTAAGATCAGCCAGGCTACGGGATCTGCCGTGGAAAAGTTTCTGTCGCCCGAGCAAGGTTCCCAAAGCTCACCTTCCCAACCCTCCCAAAACAATTCACCGGATCACCAGAGCCAATCAAACAAGCAGGACCAACAAGATCAACAAGATCATCATAGCCAGTCGGCACCCTCGTCTCCGAGCAGTGGCATTGTGTACGGAAAGAAACTGACCGTCCCGCCTGCTTCTTACCAACAATATGTTAATCAGGCTCTGCAACAAGAAAATGGTACCCTGAAATGGGTTAAACTCATCCAGAAACACGGCGGTGAGATTCAAGCTAACATTAAGATTCGCCGGAATCAGGGCGGCACGGTCAAAATTAAAGATCTTTTCAGTTCGACCGGCCAATTATTGCAGGGAAAAGCCAACCATTAAAGGCCATAGTTCCAGTCCAAGATAAGGCTCACAATAACGGTTTTGAGGTAGATCCTTAAAGATATACTATGAACGGCAATGAGGAGAAGAGACTGCTCTTCTCCTCCTACCCTCGTCTAAGGAGGCCATCCCACTATGCCGACTTACAGGATATGGATTGTGATCATCTTGGGTCTGACTGTGATGATTCCGGGACTGATCGTGTTCAACCAAATCCCTTCTCCCGTGCCGCAGGCGAGAATTTCCTTCGCGACTGCGCTCAAAGAGGTTCGCTCACTTTACCCGGATGCGCAAGTGTTAACCGTAGTGCCGGATGTGTATAACCGCACCGCCTCTTACCGCTATCGTCTGCGCATGCCGGATGGACACCTCTGGCATATCTACCTCGACGCCAAAACTGACCACATTCTGGCCAAAGACCCCATTATTGGCCCGGCTGGATCTTCTCCCATCGCCCCCCTAACCAGTCGTCAACATGCCTTGGACATTGCCTACCGGGCGGTCGGCGGCGGCAAAATTGCGACCGTGAAGACGAATAAAGAAGATCATGGACGAATCTATATAGTGGAACTCATGTTAAGCAACGGACAATATGCCAAGGTGCAAGTCGACCCTAAAACAGCCAAAGTCTTATCCCTTAAAGTGGAAAAGGTGGACCATTAGCCATGGACCAAAATATGCGCATTCTCATTGTCGAAGATCATCCGGAAGTCGCACGCTGGCTTCAGGGTGAACTCCGGCATTTCGGGTGGCACGCGGATGTCTCGGGCACAATCCAATTGGCCCGAACGATGGTTCGGCATCAATTCTATCACGTTGTCCTGCTGGATATTATGCTTCCTGACGGCAACGGAATCGATCTCTGCCGTCAATTGCGCGGTTTTACCAAAGCGGCCATCATCATGGTGACGGCTAAAGATGAGTTGTCGGATCGTATTCGCGCATTGGAAGATGGTGCCGATGACTACCTCATCAAACCCTTTGCCGTTGATGAACTGCAAGCACGCATTCGCGCTGTGTTGCGCAGAACTTACGGAGAGAGAGGCCCGGTTCTGGAATTTCATGACCTGCGGTTATGGCCGGAAGAAAGATGTGCAGAACAGGGGGGAAAACCACTCAATTTGAGCAGGCGGGAGTTTGAATTGCTTTTGGTGTTCATGCAAAATCCCCATCGCGCCTTAACCCGAGACCAGTTATTGGAGAAGGCTTGGGGTTATGACTTTTATGGCGAGTCCAATGTGGTAGATGTCACCGTCAGACGTCTAAGGGATCATCTGGCCTTGGACAGTCGGGTCAGTATCGCCACCTTAAGAGGCGTGGGCTACATGCTTAAAACCACCCATGATTAAACACAAGCGACGTTTAACTTGGCGGATTTCATTGGCACTCGTGGTAAGCATCGGCATTGCTGTTATTGTGGCGGGACTGGGCTCGGGATGGTTTGTCTATTCCTTGGCCAAAAGCACGCTCATTCAGGAAAGTATGCAGGAAATCTCGCAGACTGCTAAAACTTCGGCCCACAAATTAACGGAAGAATATCGGCAGCACCCGAAACGTGCACCGGTGGAGGATTTGAGTGATTTGGCCGCTGCCGGGCATCTTTATGTTCTGTTAACGACTCCATCGGGCCAGTTCATCGGCTCAAGCGGATCCCTTCCCCCCGCAATTCCTCAAGGAGGCTGGATTCAGGCGGGATCCTCCGGATGGTTTTCTTTTCATGCCGTACCTTATGTCTTTGCTTCCGTTCCCCTGACCCTAAATCATCAACCGCGCCGCTTGGTCATCGCCGACGGACTGGACCGAACGGCCGCTTTGCTCTCCACTCTTAAAACTGCCCTACTCTTTGGGGAATTGTTGCTGGTATTAAGCAGTACACTCGCAGTTGTCATCATAGTCCGCCAGCTCACGGATCCCCTCAGATCTTTAGAACAGCTCACCCATAGTGCCACCCTGACGGGACAAAACAGAAATTCCGTAAATATTCACTCGAGGCTCACGGAAGTGGCTTCCTTAGCCGACTCCTTCAACAATATGCTTGAACGTCTGCAAAAAGCTCAGGAACGAGAACGGCAATTTACCGCCAACGCCGCACATTCACTGAGAACGCCCATTCATGTCATTCGAGGCTATATCCACACGTTGAATCAATGGGGCCGTGAAGACGTCGAAATACGCGCTCAAACATTGAAACGGCTGGCAAGGGAATCACAGGCGATGGAAACCCTGGTGGACCGCCTTTTACAGCTTTCTCGGATGGAACAAGATGATCCTCCGGTATTGGAACGAGTGACGTTAATCCCCTATTTCGTGAAGATATTGCCGCGATTGCGCGACACTTGTCTCCATCATCCTCTGATTGTAGATTGGCCGCCAGATCCGATTCCGGATCTGTTAACCGAGCCCAATCTGCTGGGGGCGGTTCTATTGACTCTGGTGGAAAATGCCGATGCGTATGCCGATTTTGAATCCGCGGTGACGATCTTTGCGGTTTATTGCGTAAATACCCGTCGGATCCGCATCGGCATCCGCAATTCGGGGCCTGACATCCCACCCGAGGGGATGCACCGCCTCTTTGATAGGTTCTACCGAGCCGCCCAGCCTGCCTCCAGCCATCATTTTGGCCTGGGTCTGGCTGTGGCGGACAGTATCCTCTCCCGCATCCAAGGAGAATGGTACGTAAGCAGCCAAGATCATGAGAGTGTTTTTGCCGTCGATCTGCCCGTGGCCGAGGTGTAATTCAAGGTTTGTGATCCAAGGTCCCCAATCACTCTATGCGCTCACTGTGTGGATTATGATATAGAGCACGACCGAGATGTTGTCACAGACGTACGGTTTTGACAACCGAATAGGTGTTTGTATTGACAAACACCTGCCAATACCGCCCATGGGAATCAATGGTCACTTTCCATACGCTGATTGGGTTCAAACGACTTCGAATGACAGCTACCGGATGTCCTCCCCCAACAGCCTGTTCGGCAGCCAAGTCTGCAAACAATATGCGTTCCGACAAGGATATGGATGCCGGACTTTGGGCATGAACGGCTGGGGCGGGAAGAACACTTATCAATCCCATGCCAAGGAGTATGCTGGCTGCGAGAGAGAAACTTTTTCTCACTTTTCTCATGGTTCTCGTCTCCTTATCTCGACTCTTTTTTGTGTGACGTATAGTCAACGGCTTGCATAATCAGATTACCCGCCGACAATGACCCGAAAATGACAATCGAACCATTTCTTCCAGGTTTTTCACATTGTTCCCCAAACTCCCGAATTCAATGTCTCCCTCTCTTGTGTCATGGATTGCTAAGATGCAAGTTGCACTAATCTAAGCGCACGAACATAAAAAGAACCAGGGGCGAACACCTTTTTGTGGATTTGGCAGCCGGTTCAGAATGGCATTACAAGTCCGCAGGCTTTCGGCAAGAAGATGACCGGGGTTGAGAAAATTTTTCCCGAGGGAAAAAGTCGGAAAAGAGCATTTCTCATTGCGGAATACTTAAGCAAATAACGGCTCTTTTTTGGCAATGGATAAATGTCTGTATATAAGATATGAGCATCTCTTAAGCATTTAATCGAAAGAATCTAGAGTAAAATTGTAAAAATTCACCCATCACAGGAGGAAGATTCTCTCAAGTGCCATATGGGTGGCAGACATTCTCCTCTTCAAAATCAACAGTTTATAAAACATCGCCAACCCGCGATTCAACCGGGTTTTGCCACAAAAGACCATCTCATAACTCATATCGCAATCATGGTCCTAGGATGCCACCACCGCTTATGAGAGTTTGGAAGGAAATGAGGGTGGTGGTTTTTGTGTTCATCCACTTTTTCGAAGGGATGTGCAAAAACACCCAAGTTGGGATATGGTCCCCAAAAGAACGAATCGTTGCCATCTCCCTCGTTCTGCTAATCCAATTAATCCGGTGTGTCCAGGAATCACGGAGTCTCAGCCCACATCACCGTCAAGCTCACCTCCCCCGCATCGGAGGCTAAGTGCAGGGCGAGTCCTAAGGTCGTACCAGGAGGCACAACCCAACTGCCGAGGAGATAATCTCGGTACACCAGATAGCTGAAGACCATGTCGTGGGTCATCGTACCGGCAGGCAAAGTGGTGGTGACCCCCGCGTAGACCTGTGCCACAGATACCGTGGAACTAGCAAGGTTGGTATTGGATACCGTGACGGGTGTGAGATCGGTGACGGACGGGTTTTTGACGAAGTAATAGTCCGACACCTCATAGAAATATCCGGTAGCCGTGGGAAAATCCACGCTCACCAATTGGATCGTACGGGGAGAGTCGGAAGGATTGACTAAAACCAGCTGAACCACGGCACCAGCGGCCCCACTCAGACGACCACTCGAGGCGACAAAGAGCTGCCCGGACAAGGCGAGGTTGCCCGGGCAGAAGCACCCCGTACTGGAAACGGGGGCGGATCCCGTTGCCGTCACGGTCACTTGCTTAGCGTCGAAAATTCGAGGTACTTGAATACGTTCCACCCTGTTCAACTTCATCAGAGAATCCCCCTTCATGGCTTTTCTTGGGATTATCTTATGATAGACAACACTAAACCGGTGAATAGAAAGACGCGCAAACAACGCGGTCCGAGTCACTGTCAGTCTTGCCGAAATAAAGAAGCAACGGGTAGTGACATTACGATGTCGGTGCGGATTTTGATAGACACCAGCGTTTGACTTCTCCCACTCGAAGCAATCCCACCCTAATGCGATACTTTGTTCTAAACAGCATTGTCGCCAGCCATAAAGAAACATAATCCCTGCCTCGAAAATTATTAGGCGGGATGTCGAGTCGAGACAACACAAACCGAAGGGCTCGTCGATGCCAAAACCTGCCACGCATTCCGGCCTATGCGGAAGCTGTGGGGATCCCGGGTCCACCAGATCCCTGGGGTCACGGAAAAACTCGCCGAAAAAACGCCTTAGCTGAGGCGAGAGACCAGCGTCACCTGGTAACCGAGCCCTTCCAAATTCCGCAGGGCCTTGCGCTTCGTGGTTTCCTGGTCCCTTTGGAGAAAGTAATCCCCGCCTAAATCAGCATAGGGCTCTCCGCGATCCAGAACAATCCCGATGCGTTGACAAATCGAATGGGCCACAGCCAGCGCGGCCCGTTTCGGACCGAGCCGCGGCAACAGGCGTCGATATTGGGCTCCCCAGTAGGTGTTTTTGCTATGACTGGCGGCCCGGGCCGCTTCAATCAAGGCCGTGCGCAAGGCCTTATTGCCGGGAGTGGTCTTCCCCGAGAGACGTTTGCCGCCACGGGCTTTATTGCCCGGTGCCACACCGGTCCACTGGGCCAAAGCTTCCGGACTGGGAAACGGGGTGATAGTGGGCCCGACTTCGGCTCACACGACATCGGCGATGCGATCTTTGACTCCGGTAATGCTTTCCACCAGTTGTCGGGCCTCCTCAAAAGGGCGGGTGCGCTCGGCAATTTCTCGATCGGCTTCGGCAATGTGAGCTTCTAGCTCGACCAAATGCTGCAGCTGCGTCCGCAACATCCACCGTTGATGGCTTCCCATGAGCCCGGTGAGGGCTCGGGCTAACAGATCGGCGGAAGCCCGAATACGGGGATCGGCCAGGGCGGCTAGACGTTCCACATCCTCCTCGCCCTGTGCCAAGGCTCGGAGCATGGCGCGGCCCGAGGTGCCTAATACATCGGAAATGACACTGCCGAGTTTGATATTACCGCCTTCGAGCACTTTTTGAATCCGGTTGACCTCACGCGCCCGTTCCTCAATCAAACTGCGGCGATACCGCACGGCTTCCCGCAACTCCCGTTGCGGGCGATCGGGAATGAAACTGGGGACCACTAACCCAAAGGTTAAGAGCTCCGCCAGCCATTGAGAATCTTTGACGTCGGTCTTGCGCCCGCGCAAGGTCTTGACATGAGCCGGATTGACCAACCACACGACGCAGGTGGTTTCCAACAAATTATAGAGGGGTTTCCCATACGAGCCGGTGGATTCCATGAGGACATGGGTAATGCCCTCGGCCAGCAACCACGCCTGTAAGGCGTGGAGATTATCCGTCAGGGTCCCAAAGGTCCGGGTTTCTTGCCGGCTGGGGGTCAATTGATCCGGACCCTGATGCCGGATCGTCACCACCGCCGTCTCTTTATGCACATCAATCCCCGCACCGTGAAAGACTTCGACTTGCATAACAATCCCCTTTCTGGGCGTTTCTTGTTCTCTCGGGCCAGGGAACTCAAGGATTCTGTTCCGCGTGCGTGGCAAGCCAGCAACAATGTGAGGTGCCCGGGGCGTTCCCAGTCAAACTGTTACACGGATGCATGATCCCACAGAAGAGTCGACCATCACAAGAAAACGCACAGAAGTACTTCGACATCCCCCTCCAATTTTCATGCTGCGAGGTGCCGAAAAGCGGCATGAAAAACTGTTAACGATTTTCCGAAATATCCACGGGAATCTCGTTCGACTTTTGATCGACAGCGGTTTGGGCTACAATCCGTGTGCTGCCATGGACGACCGCCGCCACCAGATGCCGGGGGTTGGTGGTCTCGCTGCCGGAACCCCGGAGGGTTTTGACATCGCAGGCGATGGCTTTGGGCGAGCCATACTCCGCCATCCAGTTCGTCAAAATGCGATCCAGCGCCGCGGCATCACTGCGTTGGAGAGCACGCCGTATGGCAGATTCACTAGGAGGAATATAACG
>JAKACM010000103.1 GCA_021821465.1 Bacillota bacterium | reverse complement strand
GGGATCTCATCGGTCAGCACCAATATCCCGAGGCGACCGCGCTGTATGTCACCGCCGACGGCGGTGGCAGTCATGGCTATCGGCCCCGGTTGTTCAAAGCGGAGTCCCAAGCTTTCGCCAATGAGACTGGCCTGACAATCCATGTGAGTCACTTCCCGCCTGGCACGAGCAAGTGGAATGCGATCGAACACGAGTTATTCAGTGCGATCAGCATTAACTGGCGCGGACGACCTTTGGAGACCTTCGAAACCGTGGTCCAGTGCATTGGTCACACCCGAACGCGAAAGGGCGGGACAGTGCAAGCGGAATTAGACGAACATACGTATGAAACAGGACGCAAGGTGGATGATGCGACATTTCACGCCCTCCATATCGAACGATATCCCTTCCATGGGGAGTGGAATTACATCATTAAACCCGACTCGCAAACATAAAAGTTATTTCTACGTTCTGCCTTAATGCAGATGTCGCCGTTTCGTCTCTATCTGTCCACGCATCTTACGACGATATTTGGTAGAACCCCAAAACCGATGCAACTTGAGATCAGCTGCCTGTGCCGGTCAATATGTTGGGTTTTTCATGCCACAATTTAATCGAGAGGTCGTCTCGTCAAAAGCAAACAGAGGATCCCTCCGTCCGCCTCTATAAAAAGCCGGAAAATTTTAGCTCTTCAGGTTCCCTGGCTATTTCTTCAATGATCGCCACAACACGCGGCAAGTCTCCCAGGAAAATGTCTGTGGGATTGCATTCCTTCTACAATGGAAATGTTGCCCGGGTTAAAAACACCTCACCAAAGACAAACAAAAATTAACGGGGTTCTGGGTCTTCCGACCCGATCAACCCCGTCACAATAAACCATGAACTATAAAGAAATTTTATTTATCCTTCGAACTAATGCGTAATCGTCCACGAATTAGGCCAATTCAAATTGAGTACCGGGTTGTAATTTTTCATCACCCCGTGAACGTAATTCGCGTTTTCGTAATAATTTTCGACTTCTGGCATAAAAATAACCGGCAAGTGTTTGGCCACGAAGGTCTGATAAGTATACATCCGCGACAGAATTTGGGATTCCGTTCCCGGTTCATAGGTTGTCTTAATCAAAGAGTCTAAATTCGAATTGCTGTATCCTCCCGTGTTCGATCCCGCATTAGTGGCAAACAACCCGCCACCAGTGGGGAAGTAATCCGGCTCATAGGACCACCCAGCTCCCCAGAATATCGCCTGCCATTTATTGGCCGTTGATTGGTTATTGCTGATGACATTGTCGAAGGGTTGACCTTCCAATGTGACGTCGATGCCTTCGGCGGCAAGATCCTGCTTGAGTAACTGCACCTCATCTGTAATCAGTGTCGAACCCGTAGAATATTCCAGAGTGAATGTGAAGGGAATACCGTTTTTAGTCATCACCCCATTGACTAATTTAAATCCATGGGCCAGCAACAATTTCTTTCCGGCGGAAGGACTGTACGGATAAGGATTGGTTAAGCTTTGATCATAGTAAGCCGTTAAAGGCTTTGAAGGTACCGGGCCGATAGTAGGCACAGCCAAACCGTTGGCAAAGGAATGAATCATGGCCGCCTGGTCGACACCCATTTGCAGAGCCTCTCGGGCATAAGGATTTTTGATCAACGTTCCGAAATGTCCGGGAGCAGCAGAATTGTAATTGACAACAAAATAATTGAAACCGAACGGATATGCTGCCGCGAATTTGTCTTGCGTCAACTTCGCGCGTTCTTTATACAAATGAAAGGGTAAATATCCGACGTTGACGGTTCCCTTCTGCAGAGCAGAAAATTCGGCGGTCGAAGAAGTGAAATAGTCGTAGACCAATTTGTCAATCGACGCCTTCTGCCCGCCAAAGTTCTTGTTGGGAACAAAGGTCCAATACTGATTGTTCGGCTTGGACAAAGAGGCATCGTATTTAAACGGCCCGTCCACCACATTGTAATACGATGATTGAGGACTGTTCCCGACCGATTTAATGAAGTTCATTTCATTAATCATACTCTTGTGAATATCCCATACCGATTTGGGAGCCGGCACAATCTGACCCAATCCGTTGCGGATGAACCATGCCGGGTTGGAACTCTTGTTTAAGGTGACAATTACCTGATGCGATCCGTTTGCCGTAATGCTTTTGATAAGAGTCGGGATGCCTCCTATACCCGCTCCTCCGTTGGTCCATGGCAGTTTGGTGTTAGCGGTATTGCTGCTGTAAAGTAACAATTTCGCGGTCCATACAACGTCTTGGGATGTCACCGGAGTTCCGTTCGACCAACGGTATTTTGAATTCAAGTTAATCGTGTACACCGTTCCGTTGCTGTTTGCTGTAATGCTGGAAGCCAGGGAACGGCTGTAATCCAACTGATCCTGAGAAGTCACACTGATTAAAGGCACATACATATCGAAATCCGTTTGGTTATTGTACACACTATAAGCTGTGGCGGGCATAATAGGAAAAAACCAATTTAAGGATACTTGAGCAGGCAAACCCACCACTGCAGTGTTGCCGATGGAAGCCGGAGCCTTGGCAGAAGTAGGCGCCGACGGGCTTGTGGTTGTGCCACATCCGGATAAAATGGCTGACGTTCCCGCTAAAGCTGACGCCAATAAGGCCACGGAGCGTAGCTTAATCATTTTGAGCAATCCCTCCTCTTCCTCATCTTGTCTTATACGAAGTCAAGCCCCAATCATTGATGGTCAACCGCCTTCAACCATTTGAGGTATCATCGGTCGAAAAGTTATTCGACGTGGTCGCAGGTTTATCCTGCACAGTTCATATTATTGAAAATAATTTATTCAAGTGGACGAAACTTCGTTCTCGTTCTCTTGGACAGGAAGTCAAGCACTCATGATCCGTTTTGAAATGATCCCATCAAATTTTTTTCTACACAATGACGGAGAATTAGAGAAAGTCAGAGCAAAATTGATTAACTTTTATAAAGATCATGAGATGCAATATGAGTCTATCGGAGAGAAAGAAGTGTTGGGGTCAATACAATTTCACATGATTTCGAATGAGAGTTGACTGATAAAGGAAAACATAAAAGCAGGAGACATCCCCCGATTTTTGGGGGATGTCTCCTGCTTTAACTGATCAAAAAACAGATTACTGATGGACAGTCCAGTAATTGGGATACTGGGTGTCGGTAATGGGATTATAGGAGGAATTGACCCCATGAATATAATTGGCCGTTTCTTCAAATGCCGTCGGCGTCCACGGCATCCACAGCACAGGAAGCTGAGATGAGGCATAGCCCAAGTAGCTATTCAAACGGGAGCGGATCTGCGTAGGGGAACCGGGTTGATAGGTGGTCTGAATAAGATGATTCATGGTATGGCTCTGATACCCCCCATAATTGGCCGCGGATCCGGTAGCAAAGAGTCCGCCCCCTGTCGGATAGAAGTCTGGTGAATAGACCCATCCGCCTCCCCACCATACAACTTGCCATTTGCCGGCATTGGCCTGGTTGGTATCCGCGATCAAGGTGTTAAAGGGCTGAGATTCCAAATTAACCTGCACGCCTTCTTGTGCCAAGTCCTGTTTTACTAATTGCACCTGATTTGCCACGGCTGTTACCCCCGACACATAATCCAAAGTAAAGGCTAGTTTCAGATTTCCTTTAGTCATCACCCCATGATTCATTGTCCACCCATGCTTCAGCAAAAGTTTTTTGCCGGCGGCAGGATTATATGGCGTCGGATTCTTTAATGCCGGGTCATAAAATGATGTATGCGGTTTGGCCGGAAGGGGACTAAAACCCGGTACCCCATGCCCGTGGTAAAAAGAACTAATCATGCCTTTTTGATTAATTCCCATCTCCAAGGCTTGCCTGACATAACGAGAGCCGATCATGGTGCCGAAATTACCCGGAGCCTTATGGCTGAAGTTGATCACAAGGTAATTGAATCCGAACGGATATAATGTGCTGAAGTGATCACCCGTAAGCTGGCTGCGGGAGTCATATAATGAGAATGGCAGGTAACCGACATTGACTTTGCTTTGTTTCAACGCAGCAAACTCGGAGCTGTTTCCCGATTCGTAAACCCAGTCCAATTTTTTAATAGTGGCCTTATGTCCGTCATAGGCCGGATTAGGCACAAAAGCCCAATACTGATTGTTGGTCTTAGACTGTGCCGCATCAAACTTGAAAGCTCCGTCCACGACACTGTAATATTTTGAACCGGGATTATTCGCTTCGGATTTTATGAAGCTCAGTTCGTTATTCATATTCTTGTGGATATCCCATACCGACTTGGGTGCGGGGACAATTTGTGCCAGACCGTTGTGAATAAACCATTCAGGGTTAGACGGCTTGTTAAGGGTCACAATAACCTTATAGGGCCCATCGGCTTTGACGCTTTGCCACCGTGTGGGCAGTCCTCCGATACCCGCTCCGCCATAACCCCACGGCAACGACGAGGAACCGGAACTGGTCGCGAGCAGAAGGTTTGCCGTCCACACAACATCCGCTGAGGTCACCGGCTTTCCGTTTGACCAATGCCATTTCTTGTGTAAAGTAATCGTATACACCGTGTCATTAGAGTTGACTGACACATTGGAAGCCAATGACCTCTGGTAATCAATACCGTCCGTCTTGGAAATGTGGAGCAGAGGGACATACATGAGTGAATTCATTTGTGAATTGTATACCGAAAACGCCGTGGATGACTCTACGGGAAAGAACCAGTTGGGAGATATTTGCACGGGCAACGCATCCAGGGCCACATTCCCCACCGGAGATTTTGCCTGAGCCGCAGATGTCCCTGTCGTTCCGCAACCGGCCAGTAACAAGGATGAGCCGGCAATTGCCGATGTCAGTACGATAATCGACCGACGCTTCATAAAAAATACCCCCTTTAACGCTCAAAATTTTCTCAATAATCACAACAGAAAATGACAAGATACTTCGACATCTCCAACCTGTAGCATTCTATCTCAGACATCGATAATCGTCTAGGGGGGGTTATGTAAACAAGATATTATCGGACACAAGCCTAATTACAACTCCTGGCAAGCATAGTGCGGGCCCAAAAGGACGGGTTGTGCAATGAGAACGGTTGGGGGATCACCACACGGTCGACCCGACCGTTCTCGAAAAAAGAACATCGCAAGAAAGGCGTATGGCAAGGTATTGTAACTGCCTTGTCAGCTCAAATCCACTTTCTTCGTCGGAATATCCAGAGCAACACGAAGGAAATTACCACAACGGTGCCGATCACCAAGTAAAATCCCCATGGATGGTCAGCCCCCGGAATATCTTTGAAATTCATGCCATAAAGGGCCGCAATGACCGAAGCCGGCATGAATAACGCAGTGACGATCGTCAATGTCTTCACAATTTCATTCAAGCGATTCGATACGCTGGACAGATAAATGTCGAGAATTGTGTCCATCATTTCCCGGTAGGTGTCGGCTGTGTCGGACAAACGAATGACGTGATCATATAGCTCAAAAGAGTAAATGGTGTCCATACTGGGAACCGCTCCCCAATAGCGCGCCAGTTGATAGGCCACATCGCGCTGAGATCCCAAAATTTGTTTAACTTGCATAATCAAGCGCTTCAGGCGGAAAATTTCCTCCTTAATTTTGGCATCCTGACTGTCATGCAGAGTCTGCTGTTCAATGTGGGCAACTCGGTCGTTGAAGCCGTCAAAAAACGGAAAAGTGGCTTCCAATAATCCGTCGACCACATAAAAAGCCAAATGGTTGCTCGACTGAACAAACTGTGGGTGCGCCTCGAGTTTTCTCTTCGTATCCTCAAAATCCTCTGCCACCTTAGGATTCATGCTCCAGGACAGCATGCTCGTATCGGTGATGATGAGATGAACGGGCACAGCATCTAATTCAAAGTGGTTGAGTCCTGTCGGATCCAACTTGAAGACGCGCAGATAAATGAAATGAGGATAGCGATGAAATGCCGCCCGGCTCTGTCCTGTGTCGCGCAATGAAAACCGAATGTTCAAAGAACTCAATTGTGAATCTAATTCTTGCCTTGACGGTCGGTCTATATGTATCCAGTTAACCGGCGGGTCTATGTGTTCAAATCTTGCTTGCCGAATGCCCACATTGACCACCTCCTGGAATATATTGTCCGAACTTACGAAAATCCATGCTTATTGGCTAGCCAAACGCCGATTTCCTCCTCCCGCGTCCCAGAGTTTTCTCAATAGACCACCACCGCATTTTTCACCGAATTGCTTGCAGCTCTTGGTTTGTGAGCGGAACTTTTTAAGACACACCGTGACCTGAACCGTTCATCGTCTGTGGTCTGTGACAAAAGAAAACCGTCAATGTGTATAATTGACATGAAAGTCACGGGCAACTTAGAATAAATGCAATACAGTGTCATGGGCTGTCAAACAGATTTTTGGTCCCGGGAATTTATTAGCCTTGGGGGGCATTTGTTGTGAGAAAAATTGTGACAACGCAACGCTAACTAGGGTTGAGGCAGGAGCGGAAACAACATGATTTCACCGAAACTCGAAACGCAAGACACCCCTAAGAGGGAAAAACCCATACAGGAAAAACGCAGCGTTTCCCGTGAGTGGAGAGCGTTTTGGAAAAACCCGCTGGCCCGTTTCGGTGTGGCCGGGATTATTTTTCTTGTGCTTTTCACATTTATAGGACCCTTATTATATCACGCCAACGCCTACCAACCCAACCTTCTTTATACGCTCAGCCCCCCCAGTGCAAGATTTCCTTTGGGCACTGACTCTTTGGGGCGGGACTATTTGTCCCGGATGATGTTGGGCGGACAATTGTCACTGGAAGTGGGATTTGCAGCCGCTTTCATGACCACGGTAATTGGGGTGATTTGGGGTTTAACATCCGGATTGATCGGTGGGGCGCTGGATTCCTTTATGATGCGGCTCGTTGACATCTTTATTGCCATTCCCAGTCTGTTTTTGCTGCTTTTTGTGGATTCCGTCTTTCGACCCAATGCCATATTGCTGGTCATTATTATCGCCGTATTGTCATGGTTCGGAGTGGCCCGTTTGGTGAGATCGGAAGTGTTATCCCTTAAACGGCGTGACTATGTTGAAGCCGCACGGGCTTTGGGTGCAGGAAACTGGCGGATCATGATTCAGCATTTATTACCTAACGTTATGGGCGTCGTCATTGTCAACGCAACCTTTCAGGTGGCTGATGCCATCCTCACCGTGGCGGCTTTAAGCTTTCTGGGATTAGGTCTACCGCCCCCCACTCCCAACTGGGGTGAAATGCTGTCCTCAAGCATGTCATACATGTTTCAGAATGCCTGGTGGTTAATCTACCCGCCCGGGCTGGCCATATTGATGGTTGAATTGTCGGTAAACTTCATCGGTGACGCCTTGAGACAAGCGTTTGACCCGAGACTGAGAAAATCGGCGTAAAAAGGGGGGCGACAGACAATGTTTAAATACATCATCCGGCGGGCTATTCAAGCGGTACCTTCCCTTTTTGGTGTAACCATTATCGGGTTTTTCTTGGTGCATATTGTTCCCGGAGGTCCCGCCCAAGCCATGTTGGGCCCACGGGCTACTCCGGCTCGTATTGCTCAAGTAAACCACGAGTTCGGCCTCAATAAACCCTTGCCGGTTCAATATATTCAGTGGCTGGGTCAATTGTTGCACGGGAATCTGGGAACCTCTTATTTTTATAACGAAACGGTTTGGCATCTGATTGCCGTGAACATGCCCAGAACTCTTGCCATTGTGGGCTTGGGCGTCTTATTTGCCCATGTCCTGTCTATTCTTTTGGGAAGCCTGCAAGCCTATTATCGCGATACAAAATTCGACTATATCATGACCTCACTGACTTATTTCTTTTATTCCATGCCCATATTTTGGCTGGGTATTATGATCATCATGTTCTTCTCGATTACTCTCAATTGGTTTCCCAGCGGGGGATTGTCAAATCCTCTGGCTGTCAACCCCGGCTTTGGGTCTTGGTTGGCACACACGACATTGCCGGTACTCACCATTATGTTGACGACTGTGGCAGGATGGGGCCGATATATGCGCACGGCGATGTCAGAAAATCTTATCCAAGACTATATACGCACCGCCCGCGCGAAAGGCATCAAAGAATCCGCTGTGGTGCTTAAACACGCACTTCGCAATTCCGTCTTGCCTTTAATCACTTTGTTGGGATTTGCTTTGCCGCAACTATTCTCCGGTGCGCTTCTAGTAGAAGTTATCTTCAACTACCCAGGCATGGGATTGCTGTTCTGGAATGCAGCCAATCAAAGGGATTATCCTGTGATTTTGGGTATTGTAGTTATCACCGGATTTCTTACAATTATTGGCAATCTATTGGCCGACCTGTTGTATGGATTGGTCGACCCTCGTATTCAATACAATTAAGAAATGTGTCCTCTCCCGCTTAGGCGTCCGAAGTTACTTCGCTATTCCTCTTGTAGAATAAGGAAGTGTGGGACGCTTAATGTTGAGGACAGACAAGGCGGCCTTTGCTTCCATTTTCACCGACATCTTGCATCAGTACCTCGTAAATCCAACCGAATGTGGTCCATTCCACCGTTGCAACACCATCTCCCAGGAGAATTTCCGGCAGCGCTTCGTACATTTTCTTTGCTTGATGAAGAGGCATGGAATGGTCGGACAAGTGATTGAACGAATGTAATATGAGGGGCAGAGATAAGCGCCCTCGCATTCCAACAAATTCGGCCAGACAATGGCTAATGTCATGCAATGTGTCGTCTTTTTCTAATGCCAAATAGAAGACCGTGGACTCGGATGCCCTAACCAAGCGTGCGGGTGCGTCTATTTTGCGGATGGCAGGCAAGGTGGGTCGGGCTTCAAAAATCTGGGCGTAAAAATATAGGGCAATCATGAAATTTCCTCCCGAGTAGGGCGTGTGACATGTCATCCCTACGTCTTTGATATAATACTTAAACATGAAGAACGGAGAAAGAATGCCACGAAGCGCAAGGCGAAAACGAACCATAGCAGGACTCGTCATACTCGCTATTCTCTTGGCAGGATGCGGGTCCAAGATGGGTTTGCCGCGAATCCGCCTGCCACATCCAAAAATTTTCTATCGCCCGGAAATGGTCTTGGGCATTCCCCATCTATCTCTAAACCCATTGACTTCGCATGCCTCGAGTCATAACTGGCTGATAAGTCTGATGTATGATAGCTTGGTCAAAATTCAACCGAACGGCACCGTCATTCCGGATATTGCCAGCAGTTGGAGTATACAACATCATTACACGACCTATATCTTCCATTTGAATCCCCATGCTAAATGGTGGAACGGGCGGCCGATCAGTGTTCATGATGTGGCCTGGTCCTATTCCTTATACGCAAATCCTAAGGCACCTATGGGCCACGGAAAGTCCTTGGCTCCCCTCATTCGCCGGATCCACATTATTAATGCGGGGACGATAGAAATCCAGTTGAAATACCCTGATCCCGCATTTTTGAACAACGTAGCGGCGTCAGGAAATAATCACCCTATACTCCCCGCGTTCATGATCTCTAACGTGCCCCTAAGACATTTGGCCTCATCGCGGATATTCAACAAAATTCCGGACATGATGGGATCGGGGCCGTACCGTCCTGTATCGGATAACGCAGAAGGTATTACATGGATCGGAAATCCCCATTATTTTCTGGGCGCGCCAAAGAGCCGCGCACTAATCACGACCTGGGCAAATTCACCGACTCCGGATATTAACTGGACTTCGAACAGGACTGACGGACAATCCCATGCTTTGACTTATCCCGGTCCGAACTACTTTATGTTGCTGTACAACAGCACAAAAGTTCCTCCCACCGTGGCTAAAGCCATGCCGGAGATGATTAATCGGCTGAGTCTGGCCCAGACCCAATCGCATTCCTTCGTACCTGCCTATCAGCCTGTCATTCCCGGCAGTCCCTACACTATCGTGCAACCGTTTCAAAACCCGCAAACGCTGCTAACGAAAGACGGATACAAGCAAGTCGACCACATGTGGATGGATTCGCACCGACATAAAGTCGACCTAACCATTGCTACCGCTAAGACTCCTGTCGCTCTTAGCCTAGCCTCGGCTATTCATCGGCAGTTGACGGCAGAAGGTTGGAATAACCGCGTGGCCCCGACCCACAATTTGTCACAAACCATTGCCACCCATGCTTTTACAATAGCATTGGTACAACGCCGCGCCGCTCCCTATCCCTTGCTGATAAAGGAATACGGACCTCATAGCTCCCACAACTATGGGCAATATAACTCGCCGGTTTTCCGTCAATGTCTCAAAAAGATTTCATCCTCGCCCAATTCCACCCAAGCCACCAAAAAGGCGTTAACCGCCCTGCTCCAATCGCCTCCGGGTGTCTATCTCTTGTGGAATCAACGTCATGTTTATATGAACTCACGGATCCAAGGATTTCGTCTCAACCCCTTCGATCCCCTTTCCGGCATCCAAAATTGGCGTGTCATGCCGTCCACAAAAAGATCATAAGCTGGCCGCAACGGCCCTTCGGTAAAATTTAGACTCGAAAGAGCCACAAAAAAACTGCTTGCACATTGCAAGCAGTCAAATGGTCGGACTGGCGGGATTTGAACCCACGACCTCTACCACCCCAAGGTAGCGCGCTACCAAGCTGCGCCACAGCCCGATTTGATGCATGTTGATTATATCACTGCCATGCTTCCGAAGCAATAACTCCCATCACCAATCTTATGATCCCCGGTCATCCAGCCACCGGCCACGACAGCGCGTGTTTAGTAACATCACAGGCCACAGGGGATGGATCATTCCCCCCGCTCAAATTTGTCGGGCACTCTCTGTTTGCACCCGAGGGAAAAACGGTCAAAATTTTCCGGATCCCTATGAGCTTGGCGTGTCGTCCTTTTGGCGCATAAAAGTCCCCTATAGATCAACTGTCATGCGCGAAAAGGACGCGAAGAGATAAGTCCTTACCGGTAACTAATCCTCGGGTCCACTAAACTATATAAGACATCTGCCAACAAATTGCCAATCACGGTTAACAGACCGATGATCATAATAATCCCCAAGAGAATCGGATAGTCCCGTTCGTTGGCGGCATTCCAAAATAAGAGACCCATGCCCGGGTAATTGAATACCAGTTCCACCACCAACGCCCCACCAAATAATGTGGGAATAGAAAGTCCAAAGAGGGTGATAATAGGCAATAAGGAATTTCTTAAGGCATGCTTAAACACCACGGCCAATTCCGATAAGCCTTTGGAGCGTGCGGTACGAATATAATCTTGAAGCATGGAATCAATCATAGAAGAACGCATAAATCTGGCCCATGACGCGACTGTGGCCAAGACCAGCACCACAACCGGCAAAACGGCGTGATCGACATACCCGGCCAAACCGGACGGCCCTCCGTTGGCAAAGGAAATTCCCCCTGACGGAAACCATCCCAGATAAATTGCAAAAATCAGCACAACCATAATCGCAAGCCAAAATATGGGCATTGACCAGAAGAAAAAAGTTACGGTAGTAATCACATGATCGAACCAGCGGTTGCGAAAGTATCCCTGGATCGTACCTAAAATGATGGCAATTAAGTGGGAAATCATGATGGCTACGACGACAATAGCCAGCGTATGGGGAAGATACTCGCCGATAACCTTCAACACCGGCTGGTTAAATGTGTAGGAATAGCCGAAGTTTCCGTGTAACAAATTATCAAACCAAATCCAAAATTGAACATATAGCGGCTTATTCAGTCCTAAGGACCGATCAATCGCCCTGATGCGAGTCGGAGTGGCGTGCTGCCCCAATAAAGTCTGAGCGGGCCCGCCGGGAACAAGATGCAAGAGCAGAAAACTAAAAATGGCTATTCCGATCAAAGCGGGAATGGATTGAATCAATCGCCGAACAATATATATAAACATCTAGGCCCACCTCCTTTTTATAGCCGGGTATCGAGCGCCGATTGCAAAGCCTCCGAAACAAAGTTAATTGAGAGCAATGTCCACAAGAGTGCGATGCCGGGAGGGTAAATCAGCCACCACGCATTTTGAAACATATAGTTCATTGATGTTGACAGCATTTCCCCCCAGTTCGGAGCCGGAGCCGGCAAGCCCAGTCCGAGAAAACTCAAGGTGGCAATGGCAATAATCGATGCGGCAATTTGAAAAATCGTAGCCACCATCACCGTGCCCATGACATTGGGCAACAGTTCTTTAACCATAATATGCCAATTCCCGGCTCCAAACGCCCGAGACGCTTCGACATAGTCGCGGCTCTTCAATGACAAGACTTCGGAACGCACAAGCCGCGTGACGCCAAACCAGGAGGTGATAGCCAATATCAGTGTCAAAAGAAAGGCATTGGGCTGAAACACCGCATCCAAAAATAATAGGACGAAGAGCGCCGGAATAGTCAGCAAGACATCGATAATACGCATCATCAGACCGTCAATAAATCCGCCCAAAAGCCCGCTGATCAGTCCGTAACCGACTCCGATAACCATGGACGCCACCGCTGCCGCAAATCCGACAATGAGAGACACCTGTCCCCCCAGCATTAACCGAGCCAAGTAATTGCGTCCCAAATCATCGGTGCCCAAAGGGAAACGGGCACTGGGAGCCTGCATCAAATTGGTGATGTGAGTGGTGTATGCACTGGCCGGGTATATGATCGGTCCGACAAAACAAAATAAGACGATGACGACCAACCCGATGACGCCGACCAACCCTAAGGGGTGATGCCAAAAGGCGCGCCAACTCCGTGAGTGTTGCGGCTTTTCCTCAGGCAGAACCTGGTCTTGGAGAGTGACGGAATTTGTTGTTTGAGAAACCATATGAGGACACCCTTTCCGTAATCAAAGCTCAACTTTCAGGCATGCCAAAAAGGAACGGAGAGAGGGGTTCTTGTTCATCCCTCTTCCGTTCGCTTCATCCGTCTTATTTAGAGACCCACCAGTAGTTGGGAGCAATGCCGCTGGTAAATGGGTTTTGTACGTATTTGTTGCCAATGTGCACCGTTTTCGCCACTTCGTTGTATTGCGGAGGCCATGGCACCCATAACACCGGCAAATCTTGGGCGACGAAAGCTTGGAAATTATATAACGCCTGTAAGGATTGTTGTTTGGTCGCGTAAGGCTGGTGCGTCAGGGCAATTAAATGGGCCATGGTGGGGTTATAATACCCCTGGTTGTTAAGCCCGACGCCGGGCTTGCCGAAAAGACCGGCTCCTGTCGGATAGGACCCGCCCCAGTCAATCCCCCCGTAATCTTCCATTTGCCACTGGTTATTGGTCAGGCCCACAATCGTGCTGAAAGGCTCCGCCTTTAAGCTGACTTGAATGCCTTCCTTGGCCCACCCTTGTTTTAAGAGTGTGGCCTCTTGGACAAACGACTGTGCACCGCTGGCATACACCAATTGGAATTTCAGTTGCTGGCTTCCTTTGGTCATAACCCCATTGACTTCATGCCAGCCGTGAGATTCCAACAACTTAGCCCCTTTGGCGGGATCATAGGGATAAAGGGTTTTCAGTTTGGGATCAAAAAAGATGGAGGCAGGTTTCGAAGGAAGAATGCCCGCCTCAGTCACCGCATTGCCATGGAAGGATGCCGTATTAATCGCATTTTGATCAATGCCCATCTGCATGGCCTGCCGCACATACAAATTCTTAAAGATATTGCCCACGCCGCCGAGAGCATTGAGACTTGCCTTGGAGTTCCCTTGATTCATATTGACCAGCACATCGCCGTACGCCAGCTCATTCTCTACGGTTAAATTATAATTGGCATTCAAGGCCGCCCGCGATCCCCACAGCGAATTGGGAAGATACCCGACCTGTATCTGACCTGTTTTCAGGGCGGCAAATTCCGCATTGCCGCTGGTTTCATACTGGAATATCAATTTGGAAACATAGGGCTTGTGCCCCCCATACGTCGGATTGGGGACAAAGGTCCATTTTTGGCTTGATACGGCCGAAGTCATTTTGAAGGGTCCGTCCACCACGTTATAAGCGCTGGAGGTGGGATCCGTGGCCACCTTGCCGAGCCAGGTCAGCTCTTGAGTCATATTGGTGGGATACTTATCAAAGACCGACTGAGGCAAGGGAGTAAATTGTGCCAAACCATTGTAAATAAACCATTCTTGGTTCGTCGGCTGGTTCAGCGTCACGGTAAATTGGTCGCTGCCGTTGGCTACCACACTCTTGACGTTGGTGGGAATACCCCCGGTCCCGGCACCGACATAGGGCCAGGGAGAAGGAGCATTCGAGGCCGATGCGGCCTTAATCAGATTCCAGGTGAAGACTACGTCTTTGGCCGTCACCGGATGCCCGTTCGACCATGTGAATCCCTTATGCAAGGTCACCACATATTGCGTGCCGGCAGCATTGGGCTTAATGCTGGAAGCCAGTGAGCGCTGATAATCTACCGCTCCGTTTGAATGCAGCGAAATGAGGGGTTTATACATCAGATTCTGCACATATGCGTTATAAAGACTGTCATCTAATCCGTTCATGAGCGGAAAATACCAGTTCACATTAGTGTCGGCAGGCAGAGCCATAACGACGGTGCCGCCCTTCTGGGGTTTTGTCGACGGTGGGGGCGTAGAAGTATTGCTCGTCGTACCGCATCCGGCCAGTGCCAGACCGGCCGTCAGCACCAGTGCGGATGTTAATGCTATATTCTTTGATGTCCGTTTCACGCAAATCTCCTCCTATATCTTTTCACGAGCACGTCTTAACAGAGGTGCTTTTTAATCGACTGATTAATTCGACGTGCGAAATCGAAAATCCTTCCACAAGGAAAACAAATTTTAAAAATTTGTCGATAGTTTCTATCCGACAAAAATCCCTATGAAACTCTTGATACACTGTACGAAGGATGGGAACAGATGGTGCGGATAGTGCGCCGGATGGGAAGTCATTCCTAAAGGATTAGTGGCCCAAATGCCTGTAAAGCCGAATATTCTAATCGCAGGCAAGGCAGTAGCCGAGGAATTTTTGGCGTGGTGAACAATTCCTAGGGGCAGGACATAAAGCTCCGAAGATAGGGAAAAGCTGCCCCTCACCCTCCGGACAAGACTGAGATGACGGGCAGATAACACGATATAACACCGGAGTCAAATAATAATGCAGATGAGACCGCCGGATCCTTCATTGATAATGCGTTGCAGAGTTTCCTGCAATTTCTCCTGAGCGTTGTCGGGCATCTTGAACAACTTGGATTGGATGCTTTCTCGCACTAAATCATGCAAGGACTTGCCGAATAAATTGGTTTCCCACAATTTTATGGGATCGTCCTCGAACTGTTCCATGAGGTATTGCACCAACTCATCCGCCTGTCTCTCGGTTCCGATGATGGGGGTCAATTCGGTTTCGATGTCCGCACGAATCATATGAATGGATGGTGCTGTGGCCTTGAGTCTCACCCCAAACTGAGCTCCTCGGCGAATAGGTTCCGGTTCCTCCAAATTCAATTCCGCCAAGCTTGGGGCCACCATTCCATAGCCCGTTGCCCGCACTTCATGGACAGCCTCCCCCACTTTATCCCATTCCGATTTGGCCACCACAAATTCCCGCCACAATTTCATGATATCGCCATAAGTGGCCACATGGCGGTCCGCCAATTCTCCCAGTACGCGAAAAAACAAATCCTCCAACACCCCGACATAAATTTCGGCAATGCCCGTGCCCAATTCCATATGCATTAACCGAACCTCATCAAGATAGTCGTAGCCGCGAAGATTGTTCATTGCAATATCCACGTCTCTGAGGCGGGAAATGGATGCCTTAACCTCGGCTAAAGCCCCGTCAATCTGCTTGCGCAGCCAGTGCGAGGTCGATAAGGCTTCTACCCAGTCCCTTAATTGGAAGATGATGTCACTCACGGGGAACTCGTAGAGAACCTGCTCAAGAATGTGCACAATATCTTCCTGCTGCAGTTCCTGACAGTTAATAGGAATCACCGGCACATCGTATTTATCCCGAAGTTCGAATGCCAGATTCAAAGTTTCCTCGGCCATCGGCAACAACGAATTCAGCAGCACGACAAATGGTTTGTCCATTTCTTTGAGTTCTGCTATCACCCGTTCCTCGGCATCCAGGTAAGCTTCCCGGCTTAAATCCCCGATACTGCCGTCTGTAGTCACCACCAGTCCGATCGTAGAATGATCCTGAATCACCTTCTTGGTTCCGATTTCCGCTGCTTCCTCAAAAGGCATCGCCTCGTCGGCCCATGGCGTCATCACCATGCGCGGTCCTTCTTCTTCCCTATAGCCCAACGCTCCGGGAACTGCATAACCGACGCAATCCACCAAACGGGCATGAAAGCTAATCGCATCCGTCAATTGAATTTCCACGGCTTCATCGGGAATAAACTTGGGTTCGGTGGTCATAATCGTCTTGCCGGTACCGCTTTGCGGCAGCGAATCCTGGGCCCGTTCGCGATCGTTCAAATCCTCAATGACAGGCAATATCATCTGTTCCATGAAACGTTTAATAAATGTCGATT
>JAKACM010000102.1 GCA_021821465.1 Bacillota bacterium | reverse complement strand
GCCATCCCAAAAATGTAGGCTTCCAACAACATCCCCAGGCCGAAGGCCCAAAAGGACCAACTGTCGGTCGGCGTCCACCGTTCCTCCCGCACTCCGGTTGTTTCCGACATCATGGTCTTATCCCTCCCTATTTAATTTTTCTTAGGATGGCATGTTCGCCGTTCTTTGCACCCTAATTCCAAAGGATGCGAAGCCAAGTTTGTGTTTGGATTGGGTTCTTTCTCATAAGACCCTCAAGAAATTTCCCGGAATCTCCTCGTTTTCTACACAGTGGCAATGGACTCGCGCGAGAAACCGAGAAATTCGGACAACGAGAGATGTCAATAAACACAAGGGATAGCTTGCGGCCGAACATGCCCAGTTACCCTTTTAGATCCTGATATTCTTGAGAATCTCTGATAGCCTTCTCGTCTCTTGTTCCTTTAGCGACTGACACTAAAGGTGGCCGGCATCGACCATGTTCGGTTTTGATGCGATTTCGCTTCAATCCAATACTGTTTACCTGCTTGAGGCGTTAAAAGAGCCCGAGAATCGGCAATGACAGGGACATTCGTTGTACTGGCAAAGGTTCTGTACTGATTCGGATCATTCGCTTGGGAAGTCGGATATTGGCCTTCAATGCGTAAAACTATCTGGTGTTGACCCTTGGGCGCAATCGGAGGGATAAAGGGAAAGGCCATATGGTGCCTTAATGCCACGGGAGCCATCATCTCAGGCACGGTAGTGGGCCTGGGCTTCCCCACCGTTCCCAAATTTACCGTGCCCAAGATTTGCCCATGCGAACTCACCGTGGCCGTAACGGGCCCGATCGGTGCTCCAGAACCAATATTTAATGTCAGTCCCGTAATAATGGCAGTGGAGGCAAGTTGGCTTGGTGTGACTACGGGAAATTTCACGGTGCTTGAAGTCACGGACGAGGATGTAAATTGGACTCCTTGGGCACTGGGATCGGAAATTTTTGTGGTGGCAACCGGACGTGAAGATGAAGAAAAACTGATGTTCCGGCCTGACGACGGTGCCAAATTCACGCTTACGGAGCCGCTAAGCACACCTGGCCGGGATTCGTGGATAATTAATGTGGATCCCACTTGATGTGCAATGCCGCGCACAAAATAGGGGTTCGTACTCGTTAACACTCCTGCTTCCGATGATGAGGAATGGAACTTGGGTGTGCTCACAGGGGATAAGGTCGGTGTCGTTTTCAAACGAGCGTTATAGCCGGTTAAGGAACCTACTCGCATGGATGGCAGTGAATAGGGTTTGGTCGGCGGGCCAAAAAACTGGGACATCGGATGCACATCATGAGCGGCAGTGTGGTGGAGATAACCCAAATGCCACCCGGCCTCAATCGTTTTCAAAATCGAATATTCGTTATAAGGAGTGGATGAAACAACATGGTGTGCATGATTGGTGAGCACCATGGCCAAGGTATGACCTCCGCCATCCATGCCTCCGGGGAACAAGAAATGCGAATTTCCGGAAAGATTGGTCCCAGCCGCGATGATAGGGCTTCCCGCCACACCCTTATGAGACAGCCAATATCCGTCTTGAGGCATGCTGGCATCGTAGCTGGTCTCGTCAAAGGCAATAAATATGGCATTATGTCCCTGATGCCAAGCCCTGGAATTCATAATTTTGGGAATCCAGGTTTTGAGAAAAGTGTTTCCCCCTTGTTCCAGTTGGGAATCCGCTGTTGTCGATCCTCCCGGTCCTGCGCCTTGAAAGGTAAATTGTCCGGGAGAACGGTATCCCCCTTCCATATTGCCGATACTATTGGGCGAGATCCATACAAAATTGGGCACGGTATTGGAACTCAAAGCCGTGCTCAAGTCCCTCAGAGGATGAAGATGAGAGGTGCGATTCGGATTGCTTGCGATATCTTGAAAGCGCAAAAAAGTGCTGTGACCCTCCTTATATCGATAGACGGGGTTTTGGCTGGAGGACAGACGGGAATGCTGATAGAATGCACCCCAGGATAAATGGTGAACCGACAATTGATCCACCAGATTTTTTTGACTCAGCCCCGTAGTCTTGCTATGAGGAAGCTCGGTTCCGGCGGTTTCTCCGCTGAGAAGGGCCACACGGTCTCCTACACTCGGATTTGTCACCCCGTAATAACTGGTGGCTAGACCGTAATGAGTGGCGAGGTGATGAAGATATGGCACGTCATTCTCATCCATCAGATCATGATAGCTGTGATTTTCCATCACAATAACGAATACATGGCGGAAATCCGGAACTCTCGGTGCATGTCCTTTAAAGGACGCTGCATATGCCGACGGTGTCGAACCGAGCAATCCTGCGATTCCGCATGTCGCGATGAGTGCTGTTAACGCTTTGGTGGGTACCGACATGCTCAAAAACCTCCTTGGCTTTTTCTCTCTTTTGATTAGTGTTCGGCGAGTTCGGATATTCAAGATACTCCCGAAGGGAGAGGACCGGGCAATACCTTAAAGGGTAGAGGAAGGCTCCACTCACTGTGGGCGGGAGATTTTTGCGAAGAATGCCCTGCACTGCGCACTCGCACCCAGTACAACTTTCCCGCCAAGGAAGTCAGTTCAGCGGTAAAGTCAGTGATTATCAGGGAATGGGAATGGGTGTAAAGGATGGCGTGCTCGTTTATGTTGGGGTGAGTGGCCGTTTGGGGATTTTGCCCTGCGATTTCAATTTCATATTGCCGTCCCGATGAACAACCGGGAGTTTCGCAGCCGGGAGTCTGAAACCGTATCTGAATCGTACCCGGCCGGATGATCGGGGCCAACAAATTGGGACGGGTTCTTTGCTTGGGACGACCGACGGTTGCTAAAACCACTGTGCCCAACTGAACGGATCCGGCCGATACCTTTACTTTTACCGGCCCTGTTGCGGCATTGGGTGCCGCATTCAGTAAAAGACCCGTGATATCAAGGGTTTCGGGAACTTGACCGACCGCCGCAATCGGCAAGCTTATCGTGTGGGACCCAACAACACTCGGCCCAAACTGTGTAGCAGTTTCATCGGCGTTGGCAACCTGGGTTGAGCCAACAGGCGAGGATCGGTGAGAAAATGTTACGCCGGAAGATTGGGTAAGCGTCAAGCTAAGATTTTTGGACAGGGAGGAAGCATGGTTGGTAACGAAGACGGCAAGACTGGCCGCCGCCTGTCCCGAAGCCCCCAAACTGATGTGAGGATCGGCCGACGGCAAAATAATCGCATCGAGTGAAGAGGTTTGTTTCGGCGGCAACGCAGGTACAGCGGGGGTTGCAGTCCATTGATCGCGGGTAGTCGGAACGGGTGCGGTGGGCCTCGACCAGGGGGTGGACGACACCCCTGCCGGTTTCGCACCGCCGTGAAAAAACACGCTCATTGTCTTGACTTGAGGATTCGCAGCGTGGCCGAGATATCCCAGGTGCCAAGCACTTTCGATCGTCTTGAGAATAGAAAATTGATTAAACGGCTGGGACGAAACCACATGTTTGGCGACATTGGTCAGGACTACCGCGGGAATTCTTCCACCCCCGTTAATCCCTCCGGGGAAAGGAAAACGCGGATTCCCTCCCAGAACGGTGCCTGCTGCGACGGATGGACTGCCTATTGTTCCTAAGTTCGATGCCCAATTGCCGTTCTGGGGCATACTCGCATCGTAACTGGTTTCATCTTCTGTAATAAAAATGGCGGAGGGGCCGGACTTCCACGCCTTTGAATGGATAATCCGGGGAATCCAGTGTTTTAAGAAGGCATTCGCCAAATTTTCCAAACGGGTATCATTTCCCGCGGACCCCCCGGGCCCTGCTCCTTGAAACGTGTACTGATAAGGTCCCGGGCGAGCCGTCCCATGGGAATTTGTCAGAAAATTGGGAGCAATCCACACGAAATTGGGAACCGTATTGTCCTTCAGAGCGGATTCCAAGTCGGGCAACGGCAATAAGCGGGCGCGGCGTGCCGAATTGTCATAGATGTCTTGGAAGCGCAGGAGAGTGCTTTGACTGAAATTATACACCGGATGTTGATTCGACGATGTTTCCGTATGTTGATAGTAAGCTCCCCATGTCAAATGGTGTTGTTGCAATTGATCAATGAGATTAGGGTATGACAACTGTCCGGCCTTCACATTGTCGCCAATGCTCCGCCCACGACCGCTTAAGAGACCTACGCGATTGGGTACCGTGGGATTGGTGATGCCGTACATTTGCGTGGGCAAACCGTAAGTTCTGGCGAGTTGGTGCAAATATGGCATGTCGTGCTCATACCAAGTGTCCGCATAGCTGTGATTCTCGAGCATGATAACAAAGACATGGCGAAAATATGGCAAGGTGTTCGAAGTGGCAACCAAAGCTCCCGGACTTTTCGGAGACGTCGTCTCTTGATTTTGCGTGGCGATCTTCGGTGAGAGAAAGAGACTCGAATGAGCTTTACTCCACCCTACACCCGCCCCGGGAATTTCTAACATAAGTCCTGCCGAGAGAAGTCCGATCACCACCCCACGGACTGTCCGGATCGGTAACTTAACCACGGCTAATCCCCCTTTCGCATGGCCCTCCCGAATCTATTCGTGTCCGTTAGGAAAGTGATGTCCGTACCATTATTGGGTCAAGGACAGCAACACATTTATGGCCATTGATGTACAAATCATTGTCCTCCTTTGTACTGGTTAATACCACACTATCTAAATGGCTCCTTTGTGCTAGTCTACAACAATGGTAAAGAATTGAAAGGCAAGAAACAGATCAAATGATGTGTGCCTATGCGGACGAATTCCGTGATGGGATTTAGTTGGCCCCCTCGTCCCCTTTATTGCGAAATCTTTCGGCTCTGTAATGGTCGTCATGATGGAGATGTGAATAAGGCGAGACGCCCAGTGCCGGATCTTTCCTCCTTCTTGCCTTATGGAATCAAGAGGTACGGCATTTGAAATTCTCGTCGCCGCCGTCGAAGAAAGCCTTGAAGAACCGACTGAAGAAAAGGACCACCGGACCATGAAACAGATCGAGAATTGCTGCTGTTGGACCGGGAAGTTCATTGGGTGCACACGTTAGCCGACAATGATTCGGGGTATTTAGGCATGACCTGGATTTATCATTCCGGCGACTTCAGAGCCCGGAAGACCGTTAGCTCAAAGTATCTTCCTGACGGTACATAGTATCAAACACAGGTTATTAATCGCAGGCATTGTGTACCGGAATTATGTTCCAAATATCCTATATTTCGGATTGTGGCATTCAAGCTCGTAGCTATGAATTCTCTTCAATACGGCGCAGCACCTCTGCCAACACTTCCGGGGCCAGTCCGTTGATTTCGTCAATGTCTAGCGTCGAGAACTCGTGATTTTCGTAGAGCACTTCTCCTCCCACCATCGTTAAGTGAACGTCTGTCGATCGAGTCTGATAGACAAGCTGATTGTAAATGGGAGTCCGCCTCCACAACTGATGATGCATTCCGGAAAAGTCGAGCAACACAATATCAGCCTGTTTGCCCACCTCCAAAGATCCGACTTCCTTCTCCAGTCCCAGCACTCGAGCACCTTCAATCGTGGCATGAGCAAAAACATGGGACGCGGGAAGTGCTGCGGGCCCGAAGAAGGGTTTAGCCATTAAAGCCGCGGTTCGCATCTCCATGAAGCCGTCGAGCAAGTTATTGCATGAAGCGCCGTCAGCGGCAATTCCGAAATTCACTCCTTGTTCTTCCCATCTAGGAGTTGGAGCCAGGCCCGAGGCTAATTTGAGATTGGAAGAGGGGCAATGAACCAATTTGGTGTGGGTATCAGCCACTATCGCCTCCTCCTCCGGGTTCATCCACACACCGTGAGCCAAAACAGTCGCAGACCCCAGGATATTCAGATCATGAAGATGGGCCACGGGAGGTCTTTTATGGAGTTTTACTCCTTCCGATATTTCATCCAGGGTTTCCGCCGCATGGGTATGGACCAGAGTTTGAAAGCTATCTGCCAAGACTCGTGCGCCTTCGAATAATTTATCGCTGGCGGATAAGGTAAAACGAGGAGCCGGTGCATAACGTATCCGCCCTCGATCTTGGTTGTGCCATTCCCTGGCCAGTGCATAACTTTCCGTCAACGCCTCTTCCCGATTTTCCATCAAAAACCGGTTGGGACGGTCCATGAGACACTTCCCCGCATACCCTCTTATTCCCGTCTTCAATAAGGTTTGAAAAATTATTTCGGTATGACGCAAGGAACCCATGTCTAAGATGGTCGTGGTGCCGCCACGAATGAGTTCGGCTACGGCAGACAGGGAAGATATGCGCATGGCTTGGGCATTGAGCGCAGTCTCCAAGGGCCAGATGCGTTTGGTAAGCCATTCGAGCAGTGAAAGGTCGTCGGCTAAACCACGAAAGAGGGTTTGACATAAATGAATATGCGGTTGTATCAACCCCGGGATCGCAACCATATTGGAACCGTCAATGGTTTTTCTGGCCTCGCCACCATAATCACCCACGGCGATAATGATCCGATCGTCAATCCAGATGTCGGTATTGTTCAATACTTCCCGTTGGGGGTTCATGGTCACTACCGTTGCGTTCTGAATGCGCGTGGTCATTCGTGTCTAGCCTCCATATACATTCGGACCCAGGATAAAAGAGCTTCGTCCATTCCGGGACCGGCCACGACGGAAATACCGAATGGGACGCCGTCTATGTCTAGTATCGGCATGGAAATTTGGGGCAGGCCCCCTAATCCTGCAATACAGGTTAATTGGAGCACGCGGTCACGGAAGGAATCGAGGAGATTGGCCGGGGTATTTTTTTCGGGGGCCAAGCCCGGTGCCGTGGGGAATATCATGAGAGTGTCTTCTCGGAGTCGTTCCCACAACTCATCTCGCCAACCGAGCCACTTTTGGGACCAGGCATTGCGGTCCTCCGCACGAATTGTTTGTGTCCAGTAAAAACGTTCGCGAAACCCTGGGCCGAAGTGGGGCTGGTTTTCCAAAATCCACTGGCCGAAATTTTTCCAAATGTCATATCCTTGAATAATTCGGAAGGCCTGACTCCAAACATCCAAGCCTTCACGGGCGATGACATCCTGAGTCACGGATGGGAATTCGGAAGTGATTTGTTGAATATGGCTCTGGGCTCGGACCGCCGGTTTTGGATCGACCCGGGATATTGCATCCTGGGCAATGATTGCACGGGAAAAGAATTTCGTAGACGGAAAGACCGAACCCTTTAATAGAGTCAAGGCCACCTCTTCTAAAATGGCTGGGGAGCGGGCCATACATCCAACCGTATCGAAACTCTGAGAAAGAGGGATTACACCCTGAAGAGAAATGCGGCCCATCGTTGGCCGATAGCCGAATATTCCCGTATAAGAGGACGGAATCCGTACCGATCCTCCCGTATCGGTACCCAAAGCAAAGTCGACTAATTCTCCTGCCACCGCCACTGCCGAGCCACTGGATGAACCCCCGGGAATTCTCTTTGGCGCTTTGGGGTTTACTGGGGTGCCATAATGGACGTTTTCCCCATTTAATCCGTACATGAGTTCGTCCGTGTGGGTTTTTCCTTCTAAGTGCGCGCCGGCTTGAAGTAATTCTGTGATCACATTGGCGGTACTTATAGCATTGCCATGAGTCCGCAACCAATCGGGGTTGCCTGCGGAAGTGACCGAGCCTTCGATGTCAAACACATCTTTGACCGCAAAAGTCAACCCCTTTAACCGACCTTGTCCTAGAGGAGGTTTTTCACAGCCAAAATCGATAAACGCATGCCATGGATCATGCAGCATCATGGATTCATCCTTTCTGCCAAATCAATCAACGTATCCCACCTGCCGATTAAGTGAACATGATTCAATCATGTACAGACATGTGATTCGCCTTTTTTGATCACTCGAAACCGCAGCCGATGAATTGAGGAAGTGTTCTGTAAAGGACCGAGGATTACCATCCCATCCTTGTGGCTTGCCCTTATACTCGCCATGACTCTCCCATTGTAGGCTCATCACCCTTTCATCTAAGACAGTTGTGTAAGGAGATTTGTGTCCATAGCCGTCCTCTTCTTGGAGGTTTGAGGCGGAAATTGGCGCCGATGATTCCGCCAAAAAAGTCCGGTTCGGGTTTTTGGCATGGGGAAAGACCGGAAATCAACAGCCTTGTGGTAGTATGGTGCCTTTCTTCAGATTTTCACCTGCAGCTGTTTTCCTGTGTGCTTTTTCACATGAATTTTATAGACGTCACCACGATTCATATCTCCCGGGAAAGGTTGGGTGGCCAGAGCTTCTACCACCTCTTCGGAATTGATTGTCAACACCGTGATTGGTTTTGAAACCGCCATGGGAAAATCGTGCCAGACTCCTTGTCGCAACATGATCCCATGACCAGGGGGAAAATAAAATGCCTCCACCCGATTGAAATCCGGTATCAAGTCCCCGTCTGTGGGCTCTCCCAAGACGATAACAAAGGGCTGAGTCCCTAATCCGACAAAAACTTGAGTCAAAACGGCATGATATTCTAGCCAGACGACTTCACTGTCACGAGGGGAAATTCTGGCTGTACGTATCACGGATCGGCCCGAAGAGACAAAGTCCAAATTGGCTCCCTCTTCGACAGCCCCTTGGTAAAAAGGAATTGGCAATCCCGGGCGGTGCACACTTTCTCCCAGAAAAATACCGTAAGGGGTCAATGCGCTTTCCGTGGCATTTTTCACCGGGACAGTTATAATCTCATTCGTTTCCTGCATGTATCCTCCTGCCTTTCTAGACACGTTCTTCAGAATTCACGATCGCTTTTGACGTATGCCAACATGCTGGTCGTGTATGAAATTCCTTCACTTGCTCGGAATCGGAGAGCTGCTTATTCAATGCAACATAAAACTCTTTGATTTTACTGGTGAGGATGAACGAGGCGTTCTGACCCAGTAAGTTAAAGGAATTCGGTGAACCAACGGAACAAGCAGCTACAGATGGGGGCGAGTGGGTGTTTGCCTCATCCTCTGCGAGTAGATTACGTGAATGGGTTTCTCGCAAATCCCCCCGCCTTTAGCCACAGGGAGTATAAAGAAATCCTTCGCGGCCCGAGACTGGAACCTGACTCAGGGATTTATTAATATATGCATGAGCATCCCAAAATTATCGAATGTCTACTCAAGACGAGCAAATTCACCGGCCTCTCCCGACCTTATGAGGTGTCGGCGGAGATCTGACCTGCGATTTGATGCCGATATGGCTCTCCCCCTTCTCTATGGATTCAGCTCATATCCTCACCACCTTCTTTTTGAGCCGTCAGTGCGTGCCATAGTCTCTCCCTCGTGAGGGGCAGTGTTGTCATCCAAATTCCTTTGGCTTGAAAAATAGCCCCTACGATGGCGGGAGCAATGGGAGCCAGTGCTACTTCCCCTGCCGATTTTGCTCCCAAGGGCGTGGTCGGATCTGTAGAATGCGCCATAATAATATCCAATGGCGGAATGTCTTGCGGAGAGGGTAAGGCATAATCAAAGAGCGAAGGATTGAGAACATGGCCGTCTTGCTTATCCAATTCCACTTCTTCCCACAATGCGTAACCCAACCCTTGGACGACGGCTCCTTCAATTTGCCCGCGGAGTCCTGCGGGATTTATCACTTTCCCGGCATCAACACCCATGACAATCCGGTGAATAACCAACTCCCCATTTCCGTGCACGGTTAAACGAATCGCTGCAATGGCATAAGGGGCAGGAGAATCGGAGGGGTTGGCCCGAGCGTACGCGGTTACAGGGCGGCGAGTGGAACCATAAAAACTGCTGTGGGCGATGGTTGTCCAATTTTCCCTCAATGGGACTGCTTTCAACTCGCAATGGTGTGTCATGGCGCGGGCCAGACGTTCCATCTTGCGACGTACGATGCGTGCCGCCTTATAAGCGGCCAGACCACTCACATAAGTGGTGGACGAGGCATATGTTCCGTAATCAAAGGCCAGATCTTCGGTTCGGCCCATGGAAAAGAAGATGGGGACGTGATCGCGAGGCAATTCCAAGCCATCGTAGATAATGTTAGCCAGAGTTTCCCGCGCTCCCTGCCCAATATCCATGGCACCGGTCTTGACTATGAGGCTGCCGTCTTCATCCACACCGATAAAGACCTGGGCCAATTCATTGCCGGGGACACCGCTCGCTTGCATACTTATGGCCACACCCACGCCCTCTCCAGGGGATCTGGGGGCGTCTACTCCGATGGCAGTGCAAGTTTTCGAGAGAAGTTCTCGGAGATCGGTGTGATGCACACGCCTGAAATCTGACTCCTTTGTAAAAATATCCAGGGGATCTCCCTTTTGGGCCAGCACCCTATGCCGGAGAGCCCACGGTGAGATCCCTTTTTGAGCGGCAACCTGATTGACATGGGTTTCCACCGCCATTGCGCCTTGAGGTCCGCCGTATCCGCGCATGGCCCCGGCCACGGGGCTAACAGTATAATGAATCTTCGCGTCGAAATGGTATCTCCCGGCACGATAGAGAGGGAGGGTTTTCAAACCCATATTATAGGTCACGGTAGATCCGTGGGAGGCATAAGGCCCGGTTTCGACATCCGCACTTAGTCGGATGTTCCGAATACCATCATCATCCCAATCACTTTCGACGACCAATCGGGCGGCATGGCGCGTTCGGGTAAGAATAAACTCTTGGCGCCGACTTAACATCATCTTGACGGGTTCTTGGGTCTGGATTGCTAGCCATGCTACCCACGGCTCGACAAATACCTCTTGCTTGCCCCCAAATCCCCCTCCGACATCACTCGCTCTGACAAGAATTCGGGAAACGGGCCAGTTTAGCGCCCGAGCGACGATACGCCTTACGTGGTAAGGAACTTGGGTTGTGGTAACAATGACCAGGCGTTTTTCCTTATCGAAAAAACACAAAGCCGCATGCGGTTCCAGTTGCATATGACTGATCCGCCCCACATTGACCGTGCTCCGATATTCATCTCCTTTGGGACGCTCGCAGGGCCCGGATTCCATGGACAAATTTAGCACTTCGACCACATCATCGGGCTTGTCGTCATGCAAAGGGCCAAGTTGGGGGGCATAGCTTATTTGTGCGCATTGCCGAACGAGATTTGCGGCTGCCGGGGATGAAGCGGCCACGAGGGCTATAGGTTCCCCGGGATAACGGGAAATGGGATTCAAAATCAAGGTATCGTACAAAGAAGGCTCCGGTTCCGGTTGACCGGCTGTCGTAAAGGGATGGGAAGGAACATCTCGGGCTGTGAAAATAGCTTTCACTCCGGGCAGTTCGCGTAATTCTTCGAGATTGTCTATGGTGCACCGACCCGGGGCCTTAGGAGCCTCGATGAGAGCTCCTACCAATGCTTCAGAATGAAGATCGAGCCAATCCGGCGCATAACGGGAATTTGAGTTAAGCGGCCACCTTCTCATACGTTGCGTCTCCTGTCTCTTCCCCGTTCCCATTGTTCCACCATACTCTCACTCATCTCTCGAATGAGAGCTTGGTAAAAAGGTGTGATGTTTTGCTGGTCCGAGAGTCTTTGGAATATTTGCTGTCCGATTGTCGGACTCGGCCCTTTTACACTGACTTCATATGGCCACACAGATAATCCTCCTATCACGAACTGGGCCGTGAGAATGTTCTGTGGGCAAGAAAATTTTGCTCCGAGGTTTAAAAGTACACGGGTCATGCGGCCTTTGGCGTATTTGCGGAAGAACAGGGTGCCATAATTGGGCTTTATCGGTACTTCCACGCCCACGATAGCCCGAGGTTCGCCATAAAACGGCCAAAGAAGTTTCTCTCGTTGAATATTGTCTTCACGACTGTCAATAAAGAAAATTTCGGCCCCCCATAAACGTAAGACAGTATATAAATCGGAAGCCGGTTGTGGATTAGCGATGGCTCCCACCACGGTGGCCACCCGGCGGAAGACCGGCGATCCCATATGGCGGATCACCTCCAGAATAACACTGTCATGGTCCAAGACTTGAGCCCATTGACTGAGTGTGACGTCTGGACCAATCAACCAGCCATTGTCGTGAAAAGTGATTCCTTGTGCCCATGAGTACTCTCTTAAGTCCAAGACTCTTGGAGGATAAGCCCCGTCACTGAGAAGCCAGGTGCCTCCCCCGATAACGGGAATACGCTCGGCCAAACATTGCTGAACCTGCTCGAGGGCATCACCTTTAATCCATTGCATGCGAGTCCCTCACTTTAATTATCGCGCGCAGAGGTGCATAATACCCGGTACAACGGCAGATGTGTGAAGACAGTTCCGTTTGAATCTCGCTCTGAGTGGGATTTGGGCAGGACTTTAACAGATGTCTGGCACTCAGAAGCAGTCCGGGACTGCAATACCCGCATTGTGCCGCATGTTCTTCCGCAAATGCGGTCATAAGCCGTGTCATGATGGCATCATCTTCCACTCCCTCAAGAGTTTCTATGACTCCATTTTGTTGTCGCACTGTGAGCAGTAAGCAGCTGGGAACGGGTTCCCCGTTCACTAATACCACGCAGGCACCGCAATGACCGGTACCACAACCGTAGCGCGGTGAAAAAAGATGGAAGCGCTCACGCAATGTCGTCAAAAGACGTTCATGTCCCGGCACAACAAGCGTTCGATGATGAGTGTTGACGTTCATGACAACCAGATATTGATCGTCAGCAAAACGAGAGACCATGATTCACTTCCTAATCGTGAAAAACTGACATTCGTCTATAAAGAGTCGGCCACTTAGGGCTTTCGCATGACCTACCATCCCCGCCAGGGGAAAGCTGTGGTCAAAATAGTACACGGCTCAAGGACTTTTTGTCATCCTTAAGGCACGACTTTTGGATTATTAGCCAAAACAATATCCACGAGTCTGCGGCCATTGTTCGGAAAGACATTACGGATATGCTTTTAGCCGATTAACCGACCGACTTGCTCGTGATTGGCGTCGGCCTAAAAAGGGTCCATCCTTCAGACGACTGTTCTCTTAATCTCGCCACCTCCTCAAACACCGTGGGTAAGGCCACTTAGATTTAAGCAATTGCCCAATGACACCCCTGAGCCTTGTGTGTAGGGTTATTGGGGAAGCTTTGGAGGTGAGGTGAAGAGATGTCGATCCAAAGGCAGAGATTTCTTGAAAATGAATATGAGCATCAACCGGTACCCATCGGAAGTCGAAAACCATTATGGTCGGTATCATTGATATGGGCAGGATTTCCTTTGGTGATTACCGGGGCTTTGATCGGTGGCAGTATTGTCGATGCATTGGGGTTTCGTACCGGATTGCTGGCGATGTTAGTGGGCAATTTGATCCTTTTTGCTTATGTGGGGATTCAAAGTGCTATTGCAGCCAAGAGCGGCATGTCCTTTGCCTTGATAGCGACTAGGGTGTTTGGTGTAAAGGGCTATCGCCTCACCTCGGGCCTTTTGGCCACGGTAGTGATCGGCTGGTTTGCCGTCCAGACAGGAATTACCGGCAGCACTCTTCATAGCAGCTGGGGAATCACTCCGCTGTGGCTGGATATTCTGGCAGGCCTGATCTTTATGGGGATCACGATTGTCGGAGTCAAGGCTCTGTCAATCATTGGGGCGGTGTCGGTTCCTTTTTTTCTGATTATGGGAGGACTGGCCCTGAAAATCGCTTTGGATCATTCGTCCTGGCCCATGATTTTGCACTTTTCTGGGCACTTTGCCTCGACTCTCACATTCGGTGGGGCCGTGACCATGGTTATTGCCTTGTTCATCGATTCCGGAACGATGACTCCGGACTTTACCAGGTGGGCCAAGTCCCCTAAAGATGCGGTGATTGCGACATTTTGGGCCTTTCCCCTGGCCAATTTTCTCTCGATGTTCTTCGGAGCTGTAGTCAGTGCCGCCGGTACGGAGTCTCAGGGTAATTTTGCGTCTGTGATTGTTCACCTCGGTCCTTGGGGAGCTTTGATGGCGGCTGCCTTTCTTTTTGTTAATTCCGGTTCTGTGTGTTCTCATTGTTTGTACAATGCCGCGACTGGATTCTCTCAAATTCTCGGACGAAAATTACGATGGATGGCCTTGATTTTGGGATTGGTGGGCACCTGGGCTGCTGCAATGGGTATGGGAAGTTTGCTCGCCACTTGGCTTTCATTTTTGGCTGTCATTGTACCCGGAATCGGAGGCAGTATCATGGGCCATTTTCTCGTTTTCAAGAAGGCGCGCGCGAGTCTTCCGGGAATTGCTTTTACCAGTTGGATCCTAGGAGGATTGGCATCCTTGAGTGTTCAACTGACCTCCGTGCCTTTTCCCGCTGCGGTAACGGGAATGCTCACAGCATTCGGGGCTTATCTGGTTTTGGCGTCTTTGAGGACACGGATTCGTTCTATAGGTTCCGACAGAATTGTGGAGGAGGAATGAACAATGACGTACAGAAGACAACTGATTCGCTCTGAACCATATTTGTGGCCGTTCGACGCATCTTTATCCGCTGATAATACCGCCTTGCTGATCATAGACATGCAGCGCGACTTTTGTGCTCCCGGGGGATATATTGATCAAATGGGCTATGACATTGGGTTAACGGCTCGCGCCATCAAACCCATTCAAAGGGTCTTAGCCACAGTGCGCTCAATACCTGCCTTTACGGTAATTCACACACGAGAAGGCCACCGAGCTGATTTATCGGATCTACCGGCCAACAAATTATGGCGAAGCCACAGGATGTCGGCTGGGATCGGTGACAGGGGGCCCTTAGGCAAGGTGTTGGTCAGAGGACAACCCGGGTGGGATATTATTCCCGACTTATATCCCATCCCAGGCGAAATTATCGTGGATAAACCCGGCAAGGGCGCCTTTTTTGCTACGGATCTTGACTTAATCCTTGGTCTGCGCGGTATCAAAAACCTAATTGTCACCGGCATTACTACGGATGTGTGCGTGCATACCACACTGCGAGAGGCAAACGATCGCGGATATGAATGCGTGTTACTGGAAGATTGCTGCGGAGCCACCGAAGAGACCAACCATAAAGCGGCGATCAACATGATTCGTATGCAAGGGGGCATCTTTGGAGCGGTAAGCGATTCCGTTTCGGTCATTGACACTTTAAAGCACCTGACGTCAGATTCGGCATTGAGTTCCACACCTAAGGGTTGAGATTATCGATCGTTCCCGTGTGTTTTCTTAAGGGGATTCGAATGCCTTGCAAGCTAGGCTCTTTTATCACATCCACTTTAGAGGTGTCCTGGTTTGTCATAAGTTCCGGGGCAATCAAAAGCATAGCGGGCTTGCGCAAGGCCCAGAGAACACCCGCCGGACCGCTCAATTCACGATGGAGATAGCCCCATGGTGGGGCCACATTGCTTCCGAACAGCAATCGTGGATGCAGATCTAAATACCGGACTTCCAAAAGTGTCTCCGGGGCTCGCCTCTTCGATATAAATCGGTCCCGTCATGATGTGAACGCCGGGAGTGCGATCATCCGGGTGAATAGATTCATAAAGTTCCCGAATCGCGTCATCCATCAGCAGATCCGGAGCATCTTCCGCTTGATGGGTTATCGTCTCGACCTGTATCTCAGACTCCGCATGTGGGGCGACCAAAAATTAGCGATTTACCTTGAGGGAATTATTTAGCCAGACGGCCCCCCCTGAAACCGATGTTGAATGGGGATTTGCAACATCTCTAAGATACGCCACACATGCGGTTCCACATGGGTCCATTGATACCATTCGGTCTCCTCGTCCGTGCGGTGTTCCACCCACAAAGTCCGGAGCGCATCTAAAATGACTCGTTCGGAGGGCCGTTCAATTTTGCGATGATCCGGCAACTCTAAGACGGGTTGATCGATCATGGCTTCACGGACGATGGCGCGCATAAAGCGGGCGAATTGCAAAGCCAGCAATAACACATAACCCAAACCGGTCACCCGGGTCGGTTTTTCGAGAAAAAAGGCCGTCAAATGCACGGGGGATTTCGCCCAGCGAAATCCCTGCTCGTCTTGGTCTTGCGCCTTATAGGCTAATAAAGCCTGCTGCGCATCGCATGTCCGGTCGCTGGTGATTAACACAAACGTGGATTGCCGTTCGCGTTCTGCTTGGATCTGGGCTTCTGTGGGCCCCGTCCAGTCCCACTGGACGGTATATTGGGTGATCCACTCCGGTTCTGTGCCGGCTTTTTGTCGACCCCGTTTCCGTCGCAGCACACTCTGGGGCTCGACGGTGGTGTTCACCGTATGCCACCGGATTTTGGTGGTGCGCCGGAGCAACTCACTGGCCACCCGCGCGTCCTCGGCGTGCGGAAAGACCTGTTTAGCGAGTTTTCGTGCCGCTTTTTCCAGCGTTTCCGCTTCCCGGGTGATAGCCCGCTGTAAGGCATGTTCTTTCTTCTTGTCTAGGGCATAGGAATGATAGACAAAGGCCGGGCCGCCTGATCGTACAAGGTCGTGTCGAAGGTCTGCTTTTCCACCCCCTAATGAAACGTGACACATGCGGCCTTCTTTTGGTAGGGTAAGAACGGTCAAAATAGGGAGGGTAGCATGAGCCAATCGTATACCGCAGAATTTAAAGCCCAGGTGATTCATGAAGTCCAGGAGACGCAGAATGCCACCCTAGTGGCCCGCCGCCATCAACTCAGTCCCAGTATGGTGCGACGGTGGAGCCGGGAAGTGCGACAAGACACGGGGAAAAGCGCCGGG
>JAKACM010000101.1 GCA_021821465.1 Bacillota bacterium | reverse complement strand
TGATGAACCAGGAACCAAGATTTTCAATCTTCCTGGGAAATCATGTCGGCACGGTGTTTATGCACCAACATCCTGATCTTAATCGCCTTCCGAACGTCTGTCCATGGTAATTTCGGGGCTTTAGAGGTGAACACCACCGTCGAGCCCCAGAGTGTGCCGCGACGGAAACGCGGTCGACAAAAAGCGGGCACAGAACCGGAGTGGATCACTCCATAGACCGTCCAGTGGCACTGGACGGTCTATGGAGGCCCGGATCCAAGCAGAACGGGAACAACAATCCACGTTTGTGTTAATCACCAGCGACCGGACATGCGATGCGCAGCAGGCTTTATTAGCCTATAAGGCGCAAGACCAAGACGAGCAGGGATTTCGCTGGGCGAAATCCCCCGTGCATTTGACGGCCTTTTTTCTCGAAAAACCGACCCGGGTGACCGGTTTGGGTTATGTGTTATTGCTGGCCTGGCAATTCGCCCGCTTTATGCGCGCCATCGTCCGTGAAGCCATGATCGATCAACCCGTCTTAGAGTTGCCGGATCATCGCAAAATTGAACGACCCTCCGAACGTGTCATCTTAGGACTTTGTGGGTGGAACGCCGGACGGACGAGAAGACAGAATGGTATCAATGGACTCATGTGGAACCGCATGTCTGGCGCATCCTAGAGATGTTGCAAATCCCCATTCAACATCGGTTTCAGAGTGATCCGTCCGGCTAAATGGTCCCCCGTGGTAAATCGCTAATTTTTGGTCGCTTCACATGCGGAGTCTAAGTTATACCACGACGCACCGGGTTTTCATGGGAGGAGATCGAACCGTTAGGCGATCGGGAACACCTGCCATGGGTCGTAGAGACCCTGCCCGATGAGGATCTCATGCGGACATTGGAAACCGCCTGCGGACGCGGGCGAGACGATTACCCGGTCCGAGCGATGTGGAATTCCGTGTTGGCCGGGATGATCTTTCAGCATCCGAGCATCGAAAGTTTACGCCGGAAACTGAGCCGCAACGCTCAGTTACGGATGGTCTGTGGCTTTGCCGAGCCTAACCCGCCCCCGGCTTCGGCCTATACCCGCTTTTTCGATCGTCTCTACGATCAACTGCCAGCCATTGAGGCGCTGTTTGATCGCCTGGTCGATGCCGTGAACGATCTCGTGCCAGACTTTGGTGAACGTCTGGCCATTGACAACAAAGCGATTCCCTCCTGGGCGTCTCGTCCGCCGAAGGATCCGACGTCCGACGGACGTCGAGATGGGTGTACCTCACTTTTGTGAGGGAATTAATGTCAGGTAATACATGGTAACGTCAGGGGATTTATGGTATGAAATTTATGTGTGGGATGCAAAGGATTTTTGCGTACGTATGTCGAAGCTCCTCACAAGAGGCTTAACCCAAGAGAGGAGCTATAATGATATGATTTATATTCATATATCTCCAGATAAGTCAAGTTGGACCTCGTCGGAGGAAGACAGGGCGGTAATCTGATGTATTGAGTGTCAGTGCGCGCAGCCAGAACGTGCATTACGGTGCTGATTTTGGGACCTCATCCCTGTCACCTGACTTAACCGATAATGTATGTTTATATTTGTCGATAAAATTTTTTTGGAAACACTCTGTGGCCCTACAGACAAGAGACTTCTTTTATTAATGCGTTAGTGCTGACAGGGTGCTGGTCTTCCTGTTCCCACTTTATGCATCTTCGGCGCGCGGGTTGTTCTCTGGTGGGGCATTAGCCAGCGGGCACTGTACCGGCCATAGCGTAAGGGTTTCTGACGTATACCCTGGTTTGGCCCTGGGCGGGACAAGTCTTCCCTTTGAAATGAGTCCTCCGATTATCGCCCCACCCTGAGTTCTGCGAAGGTCCTGACAGCCTTGCGGACGGTTTTCTGGCCCGAGGAATATTTCCTGCCGCTGTCGACAAAATTGCGGCCAATCTTCGGCGCATCTTGGCCCATGTCAGTTAGACTGGTGTCGAATTTCGCGAGGTCTCTCAAAGTTGAGGTAAAGATTATTATTCAATATAATCACAAAAGTCCGTACGGTTATGGTAAGATAAAGATGTTAGAAAGTCTCTAGGTGAAAGAGAACAGAATCTGAACACTGGCAAGCACTCACGATTCTTTCCGACGGAGTCTGATAACGAAGGAGGTGGCATAATGCGCGATTTGTCTGTAAAAATATTTCCAGAATCAGGGACTAAGGAATCTGCGGAGATGTACGATTCGCGCCGCGACTAACATCGTTCTTCAGAGGTCTATAGCGGTTGCTCTCACTCGAAATGTAAAAAACTGGGCATATGGTACGTGACCACTCTTCTTGTTGTGACCTTCCTCGTTTTTAGATTTTTCTCGCGTTATTGTAGAAATCAATCCCATCCATTATTTCGCATCTTTCCCAAGATTTCTTTAGGGAGTAAGTGTCCTCACTGTGGTGCCGTTCTCGGGACTCTTCGGCTATCATCTCGCATACGAGGTGTCTCAACTCGAAGTAGGGACCCTGATTGCCATGGCGACGTATTTGGTGGTTACATGGGCACTCCCCGACTTGTCAACCTGACACGGGTATAAGGACCATGATGACGATTCCGCCCTCATGACACGATCCCTCTACATGCACAGTTATCAAAGGAGCCCGTTTGCTAAAACCCCCCTTTTCAAGGGGGGGATACAGCGGCTCCTGCGTCCGACGGGCTCGATGCCCGAGGACGCAATGATGTGAGTGAGGTGGAAGCCCCGGACTTCAGGCCGGGGAGGATGTCCACCGATGTTGGCGTTTTCGAAAATCAAAGGAGGAGATGGATGATGTCAAAGAAACAGCAGTCTCACCAGCAAACGGGCGATAAAAACTTACGCCAAGCGGGAGTTGTCGAATCCACTCTGGGTAAAATGGGGGCGAAGGCAGGTGGTGTCGTGGATACGGTATGGACCGCGCCGGGACGAGCGGTAAATTCAACGAAAGCTAAAGCGAAAGAAGCGCGCATTCGTGTGTCGAGGAAAGCCCGAGATGTGGCGGAGGATTTGTCCGTACGTCTCGACCCGGACAAACCTCGAACAGAAAGCAGATCCGACGAAGCGACCGACCATTCTACACCTAGCTTGTAATGCATGTTGGCAATGATCGAACCGAGAAAGGTCCGCAATTGGAATTTAAAGTTCCGCTATCGACGTTACGCACCCTGTTAGTTCCTTAATTTTCGAAGTGTCTCAGCCAGGTGTTAACATCTGAAGCACCACAGCGGCCGAATTTTGGTTTCGCGAGAGACTCAATCGAACCCTCTAGCTATGATTCCCTATCTAACCCCATCCCTCCTCGTCGGCGAACGGTTATGTGAGCATGTAGTGAAATGTCCCCAACGGATGTGAGGATTGCGAAAGACGCCGCCGTGGCTAAATCCGATGTGCGTTGTGACACCGCTTATCTTGGATGAAGATTCGACGGCGGACATAACTTCGAGCAGTGTATCCGGCAATGCCAGCGGACATATGGAGCACGACGCTACTGTGCCCCGGGGCGGTGAGAAACAGTTCTTCTATCTGATGGCACGGGAGCTCGACGAAGAATCTGCATCCCCATGATGTGTATTAGGGTGTATCGAATCGTTCACTCGAGAACTTGCGATGAAATTTGTCGTGGAAATGAACTCGATTGATGAAATTCGAAGTGGAGGGATCCATCGGCCGATCACGCATTGTTAGTCAATTGCCATGGCAACATGGGTATACACGGCCAGGCCTCGCGTTATATCATGGTCTCGGTCGTTCCCTTTCAGGAAGGTCAGGCGTCTCATGATTGCATTACATGCAGAAAAACCCCCGATTTCTTCTGGTCTCTCGAGCTTGGACATCGACCTGATTTTTTGGCACCCCAAGGCTAGAGACACCAAGGCTCTTCAATATTTCCTAGAAACCAATTCTTTAGGTGAACGAGCACAGAGTGTAGTGTGGCTCACAAAGTTTACGATGCGGCTTAGTATGTGGAAGGGTCAGTATCTTCATGAGATGAATCTAGCGGACTGGAATACTGCCATGGAGGCACTAGAACACTTTCTTCGCCAGATGAATGAATACTACCAGTCTAGCCGAATCGAATATGATACGCGCGCATTCACCGTCGGGCTGGTGAAAAAGGTTCGGCATCGGACCAGACCACTGTCCATATTAAGCAGTGGGCCGATCGACAGGGAGCAGCCGGCATGGTGGACTCTCAAGCCTTAGATGTGGTCAAGCAGGATAAAACTTCAAAGGAGATGGCATCATGGGTATCGCGTGGGTAATCGGGATCGCAATTGTGGTGATATATGGGTTAGTGTCCCTCAAAGTGGTCAAGCAGTGGGATGAGATGTTGGTGTTCACGTTCGGTCAGTATGTAGGAACACGTAGCCCAGGGATTCATTTCGTTTGGGTTGGCATTCAACGGGCTGTAATTGTGGACCGTCGCATTACCACCACGGAATTTCGCACTGAAGGCACTTTATCTAAAGATAAAGTGCCTGTCACCTTGTTAGCGGTGTTGTTTTGGCGGGTGGTCGATGTGAAGCGGGCGATGATCGACGTCAAAAACTACCAAGGGACCATCGACTTAGCGGCGCAGACCACTTTGCGTGACATTGTCAGTCGGAGCGACTTGGAACAATTACTCTCGGATCAACGACGCTTGGATGAGGAGATTTTGGCGCAACTTCAGGAACGGGCCGCGTCGTGGGGAATCGAAGTACAAAATGTAGAAATTCGTGACCTCGAGATTCCTCCTTCCCTCCAAGACATTTTAAGTCGCAAAGCTCAGGCTCAAGCCGAGAAAGCCGCTCGTCGGATCTATGGAGAAGCCGAAGTGGTCGCTGCAGAGGAATTTGTTAAAGCGTCCAAACTCTATGAAACCTCCACCGTGGCATTTCGCTTACGCGGTCTTAACGTGCTGCTAGAGGCGGTTAAATCCGATAAGAACACCCTCTTGTTTTTGCCTACCGAGTTGATGGATATGATGCGCTCGGGTGATATGGAATCGACCGAAAAGGCTGCCGGAAGTGTTGAGAAGGTTTTGAACAAAAAGGATCAATATCCGGTCATGACCATGAAATAGTCGAGAATTTCTGCTGGAATAACAGGAGACGGTGTCGGTTGTCGGCGGTTTAGCCAGAGAGAAATTGCGGCCACGTTGTGTGAAAATCTGCCCGGGAAAGCCCCCAATGGATACTTGAAGGTGGTGGCCTGCCGTCAGTTACTGCGGGCGTGTGAGGCGCAAAGCCTGCTCACTCTGCCTCCTTCGCGGGACGGGTGGAGCCGATCACGGGGCCGTTATCGGCTCTCCTCCCTTTTCTACCCCCTAATGAAACATGACACCTGCGGCCTGACTGAAATACATATTTCTCGTGTGTCCTTCAGATCATAGACGGCCCGAACATCCATACTCAAGTCCGTAAACAAGGGAACTGGGTGGAGCGCGTGCAGCTTCAGCAAGGCTCGGTCCAGGCGTCATCGGTGAAATCGCCGGTTTGGACGCCTGATCCGAATAACCCCCAGGATCAAACCTAACACGCAGACCGAGGGATCGCTGACATTGGGGCCGGAGCCCAGGCCAGTCAGGCATTGAGCCAATGCATTAGGCCGATACGGTCTGCTACTCGGGGGGCCGCAGTCGCCCAACCCACCGGATGGGCACAGAAAAACTGGAGTGAGTCAGAGGAATTCGCTGGCGTGTTCATACTCTGGGTGTTTGACGCCGAAGCCCCCTATTTTGCGGAATATTCCGCCTAATTTATCGATTCAATCCTCACGAAGAACCGGTGTCCGTCACGACGTGATCGTCAACCATATTCTTACGGATAAACATTTGATCGGGGTGCGAAATACGGGATATATCCCACAACTGCCGCTGTATTCTGCTACCGTTGTGCAATGCTGACACAAACTACACCAAGGGTGTACGCCACCTTTTTAGAAAAGGAATGGCTTCCTCGGTTTGCTTGATTTGAGATGGGGGGAGATGCATTCCGCGCATGATCGAAACACATCGGGTGACCATTTCTTCGGCCGTGATATCAGGCTCGGTGAAATGGCCTTCTTGATAACACTGGGTACAATAGTCTTCGTTGGGGCTACCATCAGGATTGGTGCCAAAATCTTCGGGTTTCACCAAAGGCATGGAGCAACTTTGGCAAACGAACAATGCATTCGAATTAGAAGTCATTTTTTGTTCACCTCCCTTAAAATCCCGGTATGTAAAGTGTAACACTCCATGCTTGTTATTCGCATAATTTCTCTAAGATTATGAATTAATTGATTTACTGGAGGGAGAGAAAATACAATTTTAGTCAAGCAAGTGCGCGACGACCATTAATGTGCAAGTCGTACTATCTGTCTGGTGTGGCCTTGGCGTCCTAACATGCCCTAGCCTTTCCCGCAACTACTCCGTCAAATTTGCCGCCTTTGCTTGATGCGGCATTATCCCGTTTGTCATCAGCCGATAAGCCTCTTTTGGCGCCGTGACAGTTAATTCCCGGAGCCGTGAACATCATGATCGTGCCTCGATCCCATGGATACCGGTGCTGGTTCTACAACAGCCAAGCTAATTCCCATTTCCTCCCTCTCATGTATTATTCAGCCGAGCGCCTTCCTCGGTTATCTTGACATGCGTGTTTTCTACGGATACGGCGTCCCAGCAGGCTTTTAAAGAGATATCGATTTTTCCCTATACCATCTTGACACTCTTGTAGCGTGTCACTGTTAATACGACACAGCTTTTTGACGTGTCTACCGCGCCCAGCATTGTCCGGCGCCATAATCCATGAGTGTTTTTTGTGCAAAATGATTTCAGTCCCAGTGTGCCACAATCCCGACAACCGGCCCACAGATCGATTCCTCGGGGCCTGCTCTTCCTCGTTACTGGCCTTATGCCGTTAATAAGAGGCGTATTATCGCGGCAGAAACCGCTTCATTTGATGCGTGATCCTCCATACTCGTTGGATTGTAAACGTTGCGACGGCTATGCTCTTGGCCCATTCTGCCGGCAGTATAGCCCAATTACTGGCCAGGATCGCCACTTCGGCTAAGATCTCAGTCATTGTCTTAGGCAGGACAAGTAAATAGGCCAGCGGTTCTTTGTCGATTAAAGCGGGATAAGAGGAAGCGCATGGAGTTGAAAATGGTCGTCGAGATGTTCAACCAAGAGTCCGGCGACATTCGCGAAGTGTACATACTGCGCCGAAGTCCATGGAGCCCGGAGAATACCTAAGGTGACCGCCTTTAGGCAATCGGCATGGGTAATACCGATAACTAACCCCTTTTCATAACGCTGTGAGACCATTAACAAAAACTCATGCATACGCTCCCACACTGCACTAAGCTTTTCCCCGTCTTGAGGCGGTGACTCCGGATCAAGTTTCCAGCGATCGTAATCTTGAAACTGATTTTGCACTAAGTCATCAATCAGGTGTCCGTCAAAGGCTCCGAGATGAATCTCATGAAGACGGTCATCGGAATGAACCGTATCAATGTGTAAACTGTCCGCCCAGATTTGGGCTGTTTCCATGGTTCTCGCCAAAGGACTAGCGTAAATGGCATGTACTGGCTGTTCCAGCCATTTTTGCGCCAGGGATTTAGTATCCTGTCGTCCTCGTTCGGTTAATTGGGGATCAAAACGGTCGGAAACGATCATATTGCGAGTATTCGCTTCACTTTCTCCGTGTCTGACCAAAAAGATCGATAACGTCAATTGTCTCCTCCTTAAATCCTTAATTTTGTCGTGAATCAATGAGTGAATCCTGTGATGAAACGTCAAATTCGGCTCCTATTGCCGGAAAGTGATTACCATCCTTCCGTTAACAATTGTTTGTCCCAGGTGCATTTGGGTAAAGTCTTAGCCCGGAGTATGATAGGTCGTGACCGTTAGGGTTGATGCGCGGCGGCCCAGAAATTCCCCCAATCTGTTCAAAGTGTGCCTAATTTCTATGGCAAACCAATCCCGATCATTTTCTGAACATGACTACAGCATATCACATCGTTTAACCAAGACTTTAGTTCTGTCGGGCTTCTTGGCACAATTTTGGTATAATGCATGCCTAGTCAAAGAGAATGCTGTTATGAGAAAACGAGTGTCAATACAGAGATTTTCTGCATTGTGCACCGAGATAGGTGAAGATTACCAATAACCCGACAATTTTCGCTAACGGCAACGCTAAGCACATCGCTAGGGATAAGAGGAGTTCGGAGTTCTATTGGGGAGAGAAAATGTGAGATCAGGCAAAAGTGCGAACAATGTAGAGAAAAAGTATGTGGTGAGAGAACTTGTCCGTACGATCGACTGCAGGTATGATAAACATTATAATAAGTGCTATGTCTTACGGGTAGAAGAGGAGTTGAAGGGGTCTCATGGCAACGCGATCATTTCTCTATGATATCCAGGTTACATTACTTGATATGCCTTGGCCAGTCTGGCGGCGCCTTTTGGTGCCCAGCACTATCACATTTAAAAAATTTCATGAGGCCATACAAATCGCAATGGGCTGGCAAAACTATCATCTTTTTGAGTTTCGGTACGGTCCTGTTGCTATTTCGATACCCGATGAGGATTTCCTAATCGACGAGTTTCACTATGATGCCCGGTGGAAAAAGCTATCGTCTCTTAATTTGTCAACATCCGACATTTTATCCTATTTGTATGATTTTGGGGACAATTGGGTGCATTTGATTCACGTCAAGGGAGTTAGGCCCTTGGAGCACCGTGAACTGGCGGTGCGATGCACGGGTGGGGAAGGGGCCTGCCCGCCGGAAGATGTCGGTGGACCTTACGGTTACGAGCAGTTCCTGCAAACAATATACGACAGTGAAGATCCCGAGGCCAACCATTTGATCGACTGGGCGGGAGGAGCGTTCGATCCCTGGGCATTTGATCGTAATCATGTTAATAAGGAGATGGCCCAGAGATTCAAAAAATGAGCCGGATTGGCTCATTTTCATTTTTTTGACGGGGCCACGGCATTTGGGGATTGGGGAACCATAGCCGCCATGACGGGAACATTCCAAAACTGTGACACCGAGGTGACAATAATTAATCCGATGATTACGATTTTTGACGGCAGCCACAGAGTCCCCAGGGCCAAAACCGCCAGGGTAAATAACCGCCCGATATTCAGAGCTACTTCGCGGCCCAAGGTGTAACTGACCCGTCTTCGGGTAATTTGCGGGTCCCGATCCATGACGCTTAGAGGGATGTTTTCGCTGGGAACCATGTAGAATGGTAAAGAGAATCCAAAAAGCACACCGTAAGCCAAAATCCACGGCCAACTTTGGCCGGCCAATAGAAGAATACCTGCGCCGGAAACTCCGGCCACTCCGATGGTCATAAAGGCAATTTGCCTGCCGTGGCGGACATGACGGGTGATAAGAAGAGAGGAGGTCATGCGGGCTAAGGCATTTAGAGCCGTATAGATTCCCACATAAGCCGCGTTGTGGGTCGCTATGAAGATGAGAAACAACCCGGCCAGATTGGCAATGCCTTCACGTGTGCCGCGGACGACAACGGTTTTAATAATAGCGGCCCAGTCCCGGTGTTCGGTAATGATATGCCAACTGTCCATAGCGGGCTGAAGTTGCATCGGCGGACCCTTGGGCACCCCCTGACTTAAAAGAAAGGCTGCGGAATACAGGGCCAAAGCTGCAGCAAATACGATTAAATAGCCTCTCAGACCGGGAATCGTGCTGATGACAAATCCGGAGAATAAGGGAGCCAGAATACCCGTTATGCTGTTGATGGCTCCGCTCATCCCGAAAAAACGCATACGCAGCATGGGGTCAATAGTGTCAAAGGTCATGAGATTAAATCCAAACCAGTAAAAGCCTTGAGCAACGCCATAGAAAAATCCCAAAGCGAAGATCAACTGATTTGCATGATGAGACAAAGCCAGTAGGGTCGCATAAAACACCATGGTCAACAACAGACCGATGCGGTACGGCAGCAAAGGTGGCTTATCATGAAAGATCTTGGCAGCCACATAAAAAGTCACGGTCAAGGGAACAAAGTAACCGATGTTAAATAGGACTAATCCTGATAAATTATGAGCCAGAACCAGCATGAACAGGTTCACAAATACTGTGGCTACAGCATTGGCTGTCTGGGCACCGGAAAATGTGAATAGCAGCCATAATGCGCCTTGAGAAAGTTTAAAACGCGAGTTCACCCGCATTCCTCCTGTTTTCTGTCTCGACATGAGATCTGCCGGCTTCTAAACACTATTCTATTATATCGATTACCCAAAGAGACAAATTTCGCATATGCCGCGGGTCCCTCACAGCCCATGTGTACGGAGGGCTGCGGATAAGGAGGGGGTGTATACATATGGGTGTCAAGCGAGTGCCTGAATTTGAGCATTCTCTTCTTTCTTTGAGCAATAAAATTTTGGCGGACTTTTTTGTCGAGCCTTTATACAAGCCATTGCCCATCCCTTGGCCTCGGGCAAGAGCCGTAGTGCTGTGGACTGGGGACGGGCTCGGGCGGGATGTTCTGCAAAAGGTTTTGGAAGGCGACACTCTTGCCTTTTGGAAAAAGCGGATACAGAGTTCAAATGGGGGTGTTTTGCCCACAGACAGCGTTTTTCCTACGACAACCGCTTCAGCTCTGGCCACGCTTCATTTCGCCGTGCCTCCGTCTGTGCATGGGGCACTGGGCTACACTCTTTGGGATCCCGAGCTGTTAACGACTATCAATGTGCTAAGCGCTCAAGACCTTCTGGGGAAAGTCTTGCCAAGCACGATTTATAAACACCGGAAAACGATTTATGATCGCTCGGCGGCGAATCACGTGAAGTCTTGGGTGATTTCCCCCGCTAGTCATTCGCAGAGCGCATTTTCCCAGTGGGTCTACCATGGTGCGTTATACTGCGGCTATAATTCTCCCTCTCAGATTCCCGGCTTGGTGCTATCGGCCCGCAAGGAAGAAGCACGGTTTATTGTGGTGTATTGGCCGGGTTTCGATAGGGTAGGCCACCTAGAGGGGAAAGATTCGTTGGCCGCCAAAAAGAATCTGAAAATGCTTGATCAGATGCTTCAAGCGAGTGAAGAGAAGATTGGCAAAGATGCGGGTGTGCGATTTGTTTTGACTTCCGACCACGGTTTGATTGATTTGTACCGTGAGCAATATACTATCCCCGGCATTTTTTCAAGACCATTTGTCGATGAGCGCCGAGCCTTGTACACCGACTGGAATTGGATCGCAATGCGACGGAGGTTGACTCGTGCCGGGTGGCATGAAGCTTTATGTGTGCCTGTGAGTCAGTTGTGGGAAGAAGGGTATTTTGGCCGTGTGCCGGCTGATTCCCGTGTCCTTTTCAGAACACTCCAAAGTGTCATTTTCCCCGGGGATCATCAACAATTGATCATGCCCGGAGCTGAAGCTCCCGTTATGGCCGCGGGGCATGGCGGCTTAACGGATCAGGAGCGGCAGATCTTTGTGTCATGGTGGTCAATCTCGACGCAATGATCCGGTCCATCCCTGTGTGAACCCCCGTGCAGTCCCGGTAGCTATGGCCTTTGCTCCGGACACCATGCCCACACAACCTCCCGCATTTGACCGAGGGATGCCATCGGTGGGTGGTCGATGCCACAAATCACCCTTCATCCGCATATACGCTCCGGAATGTGATGCAAGTAACTTCAGATACAGTGCTGTCGTTATTCTTAGTATCAAGATTGGAGGTGTTGATATGACAGCACGAGGCTGGGTTATTTCTTCCGGACTGATTTCTTCGTGTCTTCTGGAGATTGCGGCCTGTGGATTGGCTTCTCCTTCCCTATCAAAGGCCCCTGTGAAGGCCTCACTCCATGCCGCATATGGATCGAGACAATACGCGGCATCCTATACGCATGTCGCGTGGGTGGAATCGTCGCAGCATGCAGGCCGTTTATGTCCCATCTATAACCTGAATCTTGCCATGAACCAGCATATGGCCTCATCTGCGGAATCCTTTAAGCATTGGGTTTCGCCGCCTAGGTGGTCTTCGTATTTGGAATGGAATCAAAAACTCCATGCCCCATCATTTTTTAGTGCACAAGGCTATCTGTTCATTACGTTGCAAGGTACGGTGTATATCTATCATCAACTGTCACAAAGTGGATGGCCCATTCATCCCTTTGCCGATATTCCTCCGGGAGCGACTATTGTCGCGGAGTTCCATTGTCCTCAGCCGTAAAAGACGGCATTCTTCCCGTGTATAACGGCCAACCCTGGATACCGGGAATGAAGCTTCCCGAAATTTGGCAATCATCCACTCATTTAGCCGTAGTTCCGACAAAACCCCAATAGTTTTAATACTAGAGTAGATAGCTCCTAAAAAATGTGTTCCGCCCTTCACGACCCGAAAAAATTGCGTAAAATGGAGAAGAAAGGCCATGCGTCCCCGAAGAGGAGGTCTTAAGTTTCATGTGACGGCTGAAACGGGGCCCAAAGTGTGCCAACTTCCCTCAGATCCCACGCCGAAATGTTCTCAAAGCGATGAGATCTAATCGCTCCCATAAATGGTAGTTCCTAGGTTAGGAGCCATCTGTCGATGTATGATAGTTTTAGTAGAGATCAGTATAGACACTCTCTCGATAAAATATTACGGTGAGTGATGGGCTGTCACAGACCACACATTTTCCGATGCTCCCCCGTACCTAAAATTAGTGGAAATTGAAGATGGAATTCTTCCTTACGACAATTTCAGATCGCGCCGCCATTGTCCGCCATCCGCTTTGTTCTCTCTCGTCTATCGAGGTGATTTCGTATTGTGAACGAATACGGCCGACCTGATGATTTTGTAAGATCTCCGGCCATAGGCAGCAGCGTCTTTGATTCTATGGTTATGTCTTGGGAACAGCCAGGTTTTCCGCGGTTTGCGGAGCGTGTTTTATAATGATGAAAGTATCGGGCGTCTGCTGTGAATCAAAACCAAATGATCGGCATAGCGACAACGTGTGTTTGTGCCATACTTAAGAAGGAAATACGTCAAGCCTGGCACCCCAAATAGTGCTGTGATTGGCGCGAGAAAGACATTCACTTTAGTCAAATGGTCAAGACTATGATCGTTGAGTGGCCTTTTTCTGGGAGGCTAGTGGCTCATTGACCGGCGATCAGATTCGATCGGTGACCGGCGGCTATAGATTGAGTCATTTGTGATCACGTTTGTACATGGGCTCTAGAACGGTAAACCATAGAGGTCAATGTCCCGTGTTATCTGGCAAGGAGGAAAAATCATGGATGAACTGCATCTTGAGACGCACGAGAGATTTGAAATGGTAAATATTACTGATCGAGTGCGCCAGGTTATTAAGAATCACCGCGTCGAGTCCGGTTTGGCAGTGATTTATTCTCCCCATACTACGGCTGCAATGACTGTCAACGAGAGTTGGGATCCTGATGTCATTCACGATGTGCTTTTATTTCTTCAAGAGAGAATACCAGCCAATTTCCCCGGTTTTCGGCACAGAGAAGGGAATTCCGACAGCCATCTCATGGTTAATTTAATCGGGGCTTCCACCACGGTGCTTATAGACCGGGGTGAATTGGTCTTAGGGCAGTGGCAAGGGATTTTTTTCTGTGAATTCGACGGTCCCCGGACCAGGAGGTTTTATGTGCAGGTTATGAGAGATAGCAAAAATGTAGACAAACTGTCTCAAATATAAGAGACTATGACTATGGAAGAAAAATATTTGTCCATTGGGAAAGTCGCTAAGTTGTTGGGTGTCAGTACTCAAACGATCCGTAGATGGCAGCGAGAAGGAAAAATTCAAGAGTTACGTTCACCGACCAATCGACGTTTGTATAGTGTGCGAGAAGTTCGGCGAATTATGGGCGTCCGCCATGCCGAATCTGTCGTGATTTATGCTAGGGTTTCCTTTGCGGCGACAAAGGATGGCGAGGCTTTGGCACAACAAGTTGAGCGGCTAAAACGTTATGCGGAGGATCACGGTTATGACGTGATCCGTGTGTTTCAAGAGCAAGCATCGGGAGTCAACGAAAATCGCCAGCAGCTGGATCACCTGTTAAATATGGCCGAACAACGGGAATTTCAACGACTCTTAATTGAATACCCGGACCGTTTGGCCCGTACTGGGTATCGGTATCTCGAACGGTTTTTTGCTGATTTTGGCGTGAAGATAGAATCGACCCATGTTATGGAGCCCAAGGCATCACAACAAGAGTTGGCCCTTGATTTGCTGAAACTTATTTCGGTGTTTTCGGGCCGATTGTATGGCACTCATTCTCAGGATTTTTACCAAAAAGTCAAAAATGTTATGCGAGAGATGAAAAAACCAGAGGTCACTGAGGATGTTTGGCACGACGATTCCATCGACAATGCTTAAAGATACATACTTAAGATGGCTCCTATCCGCTTTGCTCCGATCTACTCCCAATCCCGACTATAAAATGATATCAAATTGTGATACTATTAATGTATGAATACGCGACAGAAAAAAACCTTACAGGACATTTTTGAAGTTCCGGTACGTTCGAATATTTTTTGGACAGACATCGAATCGTTGTTACGAGCTTATGGTGCGGAGATTTCCGAAGGTAAAGGTTCTCGTATACGCATTGCCTTGAATGGTGTGAGAGCTGTCTTCCATCGGCCTCATCCACGGAAGGAAACGGATAAAGGGGCCGTTAAAGCCATGCAACGATTTTTAACAGAAGCGGGGGTGATACCTGATGATGAATTATAAAGGTTATCTGGCGCGGATGGAATTCGACGACGAATCAGGTATTTTCCATGGAGAAGTCATCAATACACGTGATGTGATTACATTTCAAGGCGTGTCAGTGGATGAGCTCCGACGTGCTTTTAAGGAATCTGTAGAAGATTACCTCGCCTTTTGTGCTGAACGAGGCGAGGAACCAGAACAGCCGTATTCCGGCAAGTTTATGGTTCGGCTCAGCCCAGACCAACATCGACTGGCAGTACTAGCAGCTAAAAAGGCTGGAAAAAGCTTAAATGCTTGGGTTGCTGAACACATAAGTCATGAGGCACAACAAGAACTTGGTTCGGAAAACACTATCTTACCAGCTCATCGGCGTTCGACAAAACGCTGATATATACGGGATTTGTGTAGATAGAATGATGACACCAATTGCGCTTTCGGATCCATAGTGGGTATACGGGTGTTTGGAAAACATTTCCGAAAGGACTGATGTTTCTTGGAACAGTTGACGTCTAGTCGCGCGGCCCGAGTAGGCATGGACGCGGCCCTATTGGGTGTGCTGCCGGACACGGCGGGTGGGGCCCGGCGTATGACGCATTGGAATGGAGTCCGACGCATTTCACGTCGGCCTTGGCACGTTTTGTCATCGAGTAGGCCGTTGTACTGGCCCCGTCTCGGAGTCGGCTGTCATCCCGAGATCCCGCCCATTCCACCCGAAAGCCGACCTGCTCTCTCCCTTGCCAGTGCCGATAGGAGCTATTTGCCTAAGTATGGTTTATCTAGGCAAAACACTTGAATACTGGTTCCAGAAATCCCTGATGTTCTAGAGATCAATAGTCTTTTTTTGCGTTCACGCAATTGTTTCCTGTCAGAGGGACGTGGCACGGATGAGTTCTTTTGTCCTGGAACCTTGTTGGGACAGTCCTGCAAATCGGGTTGATGGCCTTTGGTCTTCAACTTTAATCGAACTTGCCACGATAGTCTTTGTGACTTGAGGAGCTTTGATCATCTCTTCAAATTCATAGGGGAGTCGTCAATCAAATTCTTTTGATCGTGCATAATGTGTTGTCTCTTTGGGCAGTCAGGCACTAACAAGAAGGATGGGGAATATGGTGAATAACAGGGCCGTGAAAACATGACAACTGTGAAGGATGGATGGCGATGAATAAAGAAGGATCGATTAGCCGAGTGTGCAGCGTAGGAATTTGTGAAGGATGCCTGTGCCTTATTTCATATACCGGGCACGGTGAACATCGACGCCGGTGCCCCAATTGTGGAGAAATGGTGCGGATGACACCTGCCGCGGATCTGGTTTCGGGCTTTCAAGTGGTCGCGGATGCCGTGGAGCAAATTCTTCCGGAGTCGATTTTTCATAATCGTCCCATATCACCATGGCCGGTTTTGCACCACGGCCAGTGGCATATTGATGTAAGGTTTCCGTCCGGAGGAGAATACGAGTCCATAGCCAGGAAGTATTTTCCTTTAGCGTATCAAGAGTCTATTAGCCATTTTATGGAACAAGAAATGCCGGCTGAAGCCGTGATGGGAGATTGGTTGGAGGAAAGTGTGGTCATTGCGCAAGATGAGGTGGGATTCAAAGAACTGTTCCGTTTTGTGGGCAATCTGAACGAACGGCGTAACGATTGGAACGTGAGAAAAGACTTTCACTGGCAGGAAATTATGGCATCTTGGGTTTCGAGCCTGTCCTTGGTGGAAACGGAACAGCTAATAAATAAGGTGAATAGGGAACCAGGACGAAAACGCCGGGGTGAAAACCCGGCAATCACATGGCTGAAGCAACAGTTGAAGGCACACCGAAACATTATAACTCAGACTCCGCATGTCAAATAGGGAAATCATGAGGATTTAAATAGTCGGAATATTCCTCAAAGGAATTGAGCCCCTCACTCGCGAATAGTGATCGTATGAATACATCAGACACGACACCACCGA